>JAQURJ010000013.1 GCA_028715705.1 Phycisphaerae bacterium
CTCTACCAGATGCAGCAGGCTGGCGAACTGCCATTCCCTGCGGTGAACGTAAATGACTCGGTGACAAAGTCGAAATTCGATAATCTCTACGGTTGCCGCGAGTCGCTGGCTGACGGTATCAAACGCGCCACCGATGTTATGGCAGCGGGCAAAGTTGTTGTCGTTTGCGGATACGGTGACGTGGGCAAAGGCTGTGCACAATCGATGCGGGGGCTTGGCTCGCGAGTTCTTATTACGGAGATCGACCCTATCTGCGCACTGCAAGCGGTGATGGAAGGCTATGAAGTGACAACGATGGATGATGCGGCCCCTGTTGGCGACATATTTGTTTCGGCTACGGGCTGCTGCGATGTTATCCGCGGTGAGGATATGGAAAAAATGAAAAACGAAGCCATCATCTGCAACATCGGCCACTTCGACAGCGAAATCGAAATGAGCTATCTCGAAGACTCCACAGAATGCAAAAAGGAAACTATCAAGCCGCAGGTCGATAAATGGACCCTTCAATCTGGCCGCTCTATTATCGTTCTCGCCGAGGGTCGGCTGGTGAATCTGGGCTGTGCGACAGGACACCCGAGCTTTGTTATGAGCAACAGCTTCACCAATCAGTGCCTTGCACAGATAATGCTGGCGACCGAGAAGTTGGAAAATAAAGTTTACGTTCTGCCTAAAAAACTTGACGAGGAAGTAGCACGGCTGCACCTTGGGCGACTTGGTGCAAAAATAACAAAGCTCACTAAGAAACAAGCCGATTACCTCAATATCGACGTCGAAGGCCCGTTCAAACCGGAACATTACAGATACTAAAAGAAAAATGAAAATTTGTGGAAGTTTTATTTGTTTAGCTCATTATAATCTCGATAATTGGGTTTTGTTTAGGATTTAGAAATTAGGATTTAGAGCTTAACAAAAAAGGGGAACAAAAATGAAACGCAAACTTATTTTCGCCGCGATTTTGATTTCACTGGCCGGCTGCCTTCCATCACTTCATCCGCTCTACACCAAAGATACAACCATTTTTGACCCCAATATCCTCGGCACGTGGAAAGAAAGTGATAATACATGGAAATTTGAAAAGAGTACATCCAAAGATAGCTATAAACTTCTGTTGAGAATGGGTAAAGAAGAAAGTGAATTCGATGCTCATCTTGTCAAAATCGGTAATAAACTCTTTCTTGATTTCTTTCCAGGCGAACCTGATATAAACGAAAACGATTTCTATACATTCCACCTTGTACCAACTCACACCTTCGCGCGCGTTTATGATATTGACCCCAACCTTGTTATAGGTTTTATGGATTCTGAAAAAATCGTTAAAATGCTCAAAACCGATCCAAACCTTATAAAGCATGAATTTCCAGAAGATTACGATGGTGTAGTATTAACAGCCTCAACGCAGGAATTACAGAAATTCGCCGCCAAATACGCCGATGACCCGAATGTTTTCAAACCCGGCGAACCTTTGATAAGAGTAATTGGTGCCAACGAGCCAGCCGAACCAAACACCCCTGACCCGAATCAGTAGATAAATCCTAATCGCTAATTTCTAAATACTAAACAAAATCCAAATAACTAAATTTCAATGTTCAACCCCGCCGGAGGCGGTTAATCGAATGACCATGCATCAGGAAATAAGACGCTATCTGATAAATGTTGACTCCATCAGGACAAACCAGCTTTTCACGGACTGCCTGATTATCGGCGCCGGCATCGCCGGTCTTCGCGCGGCTATCGAGGCAGCCCAGACCTGCAACGTCACAATCGTCTGCAAGGGCACGCTTCAGGACAGCAACACATGGCAGGCACAGGGCGGCATCGCTTCTGTCCTCCAATCCAACGACAGCTTCGGCTCTCACATAAACGATACTATCGCCGCTGGATGCGGCATCTGCGACAAAAACATTGTCGAACTTGTCGTCAAACAAGGCCCCGGCCTTGTCAAGCAGCTTTTCGACTGGGGCACCGAATTCGACCTTGAAAACGACAACATTGCCACCACTCTCGAAGGCGGCCACAGCAGTCCACGCATCGCCCATGCACACGGCGACGAAACAGGCAGGATAATAGCATCGGCCCTTATCAAAAAGGTCAAGGCGGACACTAATATCCGGATACTGGAAAACTTCTACTGCATCGACCTGGTGACCAACAGCGAAAATAACGACTGCATCGGCCTTGTCGGCAGCGACAGTACCCGCGGCACACAGATAATCTGGGCTAAAAGCACCATCCTCGCTACCGGCGGCGCAGGCCAGCTATACCGCGAAACTACAAATCCAGACGTCGCTACAGCCGACGGATTAGCCATCGCATGGCGAGCTGGAGCGGTTCTATCCGACCTCGAATTTATGCAGTTCCATCCGACCACACTTTATATCGCAGGAGCATCGCGAGCACTTATAACCGAAGCACTTCGCGGCGAAGGAGCGATACTGCTGGATAACACAGGCTTGCGATTTATGCCCCAATATCATGAATCGGCGGAATTGGCCCCACGTGATATCGTCAGCCGGGCGATACTCTCCCAGATGTTAAAAACGAATACAACCCACGTTTACCTTGACGTACGTAAATTCGACAAGGACCACTTTGCAAAACGTTTCCCCCGCATAGGCGAACTTTGTGAGAGTTTCGATATTGACGTCAAAAAAGACCTTATCCCCGTCAGGCCAAGTGCTCATTACATGGTTGGCGGCGTGAAAACCGACACAAATGCAGCCACAAACGTAAAAAATCTCTATGCCTGCGGCGAAATAGCCGCGACCGGCCTGCACGGAGCGAATCGGCTTGGTAGCAACTCGCTGCTTGAAGGACTTGTTTTCGGCAGGATAGCCGGTCAGCAGGCTTCCAATTGTCGTAATGGCGGCTTGTTCGAATATAAGCACCCGGCTATTACATACACTATCCCCGAATCCAGCAGGACCCGCCTCGATACAGCCGACGTGCGAAATTCGCTGCGTGCCCTGATGTGGCGAAATGTCGGAATCACACGGCGCGAGCAGCCGCTGAAAGAGGCACAGGAGATAATCAGCTTCTGGCAGCGATATGTAATGGATAAAGTATTCGAATCGCCCAAAGGCTGGGAGTGTCAGAATATGCTCACAGTCGCCCTGCTTATGGCGCAGGCGGCACAGAGGCGAACCGAATCGCGAGGCGTTCATTACCGCTCCGATCATCCCGAAACCGATGATAAAAATTTCAAAAAACATATCGAACTTGTAAAACAATAAATGAACAAACCCTTGCTTGACATCACTGTCGGAAATTTTAAGGAAATCTTCCGATCATTGAAATACAGGAATTACCGTCTTTTTTTCAGCGGGCAAAGCCTCTCTCTTGTCGGCACCTGGATGCAGAAGACGGCGATGATCTGGCTTGTCTGGCGACTTACAAACTCGGCTTTAGTTCTCGGCCTTGTCACCTTTGCCGGTCAGATACCCGGCCTGCTTTTAACCCCCTACGGCGGAGTCGTTGCCGACAGGTTCAATAAAAAACGCATACTTATCGCGACACAGATACTTCCCATGATACAGGCTTTGATCTTGGGACTGCTTGTTTTAACGGACCAGATCGCCGTCTGGCATTTGATACTTTTAAATATCGTCCTTGGGGTCATAAACGCATTTGATATGCCCATACGGCAGGCATTCGTAGTTGAGATGATCGACAACAGAGATGACCTTGGCAACACCATCGCACTTAATTCGTCTATGGTAACCGGGGCAAAACTGCTCGGCCCGCCGGCAGCCGGATTGCTCATTGCAGCAACCGGTGAAGGAGTATGCTTTGTAATCAATGCAGCCAGTTACCTGCCGGTGATAGTGTCTCTATTACTAATGAAGATCAATTTCCCCAAAAGGCAAGCTCATCACACTTCTGCATGGCAGCAGTTAAAAGGCGGCTTCGTTTATACATTCGGCTTTGCGCCTGTAAAGGCCATAATACTGCTTGTTGCGATGGTTAGTGTCGCGGCTATGCCTTACGTCGTTCTGGTGCCGGTTTTCACAAGCAACATCCTTCACGGCGGCGCTCATACATTCGGTTTCCTGATGGGTGCTTCCGGCGTGGGAGCTTTGATGGGAGCAGCTTATCTGGCAGCGAGAAAAACCGTGCTCGGTCTCGACAAAGTGATTGTCGCGGCAACAACCCTTTTTGGCATCGGCTTGATCGCCTTTTCTTTTTCCACAGTTCTATGGCTTTCGATGCCTTTTATGCTCATTGCCGGTTTTGGAATGATGGTGCAGTTTGCCTCCTGCAACACCGTTTTGCAGACAATTGTCGATGACGAATTTCGGGGCCGTGTTATGAGTTTCTATACTATGTCGTTCATAGGAACAATGCCTTTCGGGAGTCTATTAGCCGGAATTTTAGCCGATGCGATAGGTTCGCAGCCAACGGTTCTTTTAGGAGGATTATTCTGCCTGCTCAGCGCAACGCTTTTCGCTAAAAAACTGCCTCAATTGCGAAAGATAGCCAGGCCGATATACGTTAAGAAAGGCATTATAAAGGAAGTCGCCAGCGCTCTTCAAAATACCTCGCAGCTAACTATCCCACCGGAAGAATGATATCGAACTTGTAAAAAAATTCTACATAAAGTACCATATATATAAGGCTCTTTTACATCCGAATATGAGTGGGTCGGACGGTCGCTCCGCACCAATTTTTCATTAAGCCGCAACGCTTGTAATTCCCACGAAAGCGGGAATCCAGGCTGTTTGTTTGGGTTATTGAAAATTTAGAAATTCTAATTTGTTTAGAGTTTTAAAATTAGGGCAACCTCTAAAAATTGCTTTTTCAAAGCCCCGACCGTGAGGGATGGGGCCAAAAACACAGGTTTTAATTTCGGATGTCGAATTTTTAGAAGTTCCCTTAGTATTTAGATTTTTCAATTTTTCATCGTCTTAATGAAAAATTGGTGCGGGGAGGAAAGTCCGGGCAGGACAGGGCACGGTGACGGCTAACAGCCGCCCGGGGTGACCCGAGGGAAAGTGCAGCAGAAAATACACAGCCGATGGCCTCACGGCACAGGCAATGGTGAAATGGTGCGGTAAGAGCGCACCGCGGCGATGGCAACATCGCCGGCTCTGCAAACCCCACCGCCTGCAAGACCAAGCATGCCGGTAAGCCTTGTCCGGGCAGGGCTAACGCCCAGCCGGCGGGTAGGTCGCTTAGTTAAATGATCGTCTATTACAAAACCCGGCTTACAGACCCACTCAATAAAACAAAAAAGCCGTCGGCAAAACCGGCGGCTTTTTATTTTTACTTTTTTCAGCGGGCTGGTTATTCAACAAACACGCTCTCCAGTTCAGGACACACAACAGACTCATCGATTTTGTCGCTGTGCGAACCAACCCGTATCCTCACTGTTACAAGGTTGTATTCGATATTCATACGAATTCGGCCTGAGCCAAGATTAAGGGTGCTAAACTCCATCCCTTTAGGCTCATCAAGCCGCTTGGCATATACCGGCGAGGCCTTCAGCTTCACCAATGCTTCGCGTATCGACTCATTTATCACGCTGCCTGCAACCACAAAATCTTTGTTATCAATAGTGATTCCCAGCAGATCGTCACCAAGATTCTCGTGCACCCGTTTCAGAACGGCTATCCGTCTGGCATATTCATCCGCGTAAGGCTCGCTTAGCACATCTTCGTCAACCACCATTTGGCAATCAAAACTGAGCTGCCCTGCCGGACTTTTCAGCAGGACCTTCGGCTTTTCATCCATAATATACAAGTATTTGCGCTGCGCCGTCAGTTCATTCTCAGAAAACGCCGCCATCGTAAACCACTGCATATAGCCTTCTTTTTTCTGTCCGCTCCAGGCCACAACCGTATTACTCTGGCTCAAAAGCTCGTGATTCGGGTCATGCGCAAGCATCAGAACATCCGATGCCGTACTTCCGTCAAGTACTGTATGGCAATAACTTTGCCGTATCTGCTCGACATAAGGCGCCCGCTCAGGCATAACATAATTGTACACCGAGCATCCACCCGCCACCAAAGCCAGCATTACAACAAAAACCCTTGCCATAGCACGTCCCCTCTTTCTAATTTCTAATCTCTTAAAAATTTATACTTCTTTTGAATCGATCCAGCGCATCATCTTGCGAAGCTTTCGACCGACCTTCTCAAGCAGCGAGCTGTGATCCTTTTTGTACAAGGCGTTAAAGTTTTTCATTCCGCCCTGATATTCGGCGACCCATTCTTTCGCGAACTTGCCGCTGGTGATCTCTTTAAGAATCTTTTTCATCTCTTTTTTCGTCTTGTCGGTGACGATCCTCGGACCGCGAGTCAGGTCGCCGTACTCAGCCGTGTTTGATATGCTGTAACGCATATAGCTCATCCCGCCCTGATACATCAGGTCAACGATCAGCTTAACTTCATGCATACATTCAAAGTACGCTATTTCAGGCTGATAACCGGCTTCGACAAGTGTCTCGAACCCTGCCTTGATCAGAGCCGTCAAGCCACCGCACAAAACAACCTGCTCGCCAAACAAATCCGTCTCGGTCTCTTCCTTGAACGTCGTCTGAATAATACCAGCACGCGCTCCGCCAATACCATTGGCCCACGCAAGAGCAATTTTCTTGGCGTTTTTGTCCGCATCCCGCTCAATGGCTATCAGGCACGGCACCCCGCCGCCCTTTTCGTATTCACTGCGTACAAGATGTCCGGGGCCTTTCGGTGCTATCATAACTATATTAACATCCTTTGGCGGTACGATATACTTGAAATGAATATTGAACCCGTGGCAGAAGCCAAGAGTCTGACCGCTCTTCAGATTCGCCGCTATATGCTTCTCATAGATTATCTTCTGAAGTTCATCCGGCAGTGTAACAATTATCAAAGCCGCCCCATCCATAGCCGTCTTGATATCTGTCGGCTTAAAGCCGTTTTCCTCGGCCAGCTTGAAATTTTTCGTATTCGCCAATTCAGCGACAGCCACTTTAATGCCGCTATCACGAAGATTCTGACTGTGTGCGTGACCCTGGCTGCCGTAACCGATAACTGCAACTTTCTTGCCCTTTAACGCCTTGATCGGTGCGTCTTTTTCATAAAACATCTTTGCTGCCATTGCAATAAACTCCTTTAAAATATCCTTTTTTCAAAATTTAATTCTGCAATTATAGACGAAACAACCGCTCTGGCAAGAAATTTACCAAAATTTCGACTGCCGCTATATCCTATGCCCTAATTTCTATACCCTATCCTTCGGTCTTGGCGTGCCTCGCCATAGCTATCGTGCCTGTCCGGGCCATGTTTTTTATCCCATAAGGCCGGCAAAGATCGATAAACGCCTCGATTTTCGCCTCCGGCCCGCTTATTTCGACCATAACGAATTTCTGCCCGATATCGACCACCTTGCCCTGAAACATCTCAATAACACTGAAAACCTCAGGCCGCTTCTCAGCCGGAGCCGCGATGGATATCAGCATCAGATCCCGTGCAACCACCGGCTGACCGGCAAAATCCTGAACCTTGACCACAGGAATAATCTTCGCAAGCTGCTTGCGAACCTGCTCGACAACCTTGTCATCCCCGACAACAACTATCGTCATCCGGCTAAGATCGGGGTCCTCTGTCCTGCCAACGACCAGCGAATCTATATTGAACGCACGAGCCGCGAACATACCCGCGACATGAGCCAGAACTCCCGGCTTATTTTCAACCAACGCGCTTATTATATGTTTCATAACTTTTATCCTTTTATTTTTACTTTTTCTTACGCCATACTCTCAAGAATATCCAGCCCATCCATCTCGTGAATACTCTTGCCTGCCGGAACCATCGGCCAGACGTTCTCTTCCGGCTCGACGTGGAAATCGCACAATATCGGCCCATTCTTGTATTTCAGCATCTTTTCTATTGCCTTCGGCACGTCGGCCTTTTTCTCAACCGTCATCGCTTCGGCGCCCAAAGCCTTCGCGACCGCCTCATAAGACGGATTCGATAAATAGCTGCACGAATACCGCTTCCCGTAGAAAAGCTCCTGCCACTGCCTAACCATACCCATATAGCCGTTATTCATAACGCATATCTTTATCGGCAATTTATGCTCAACAGCCGTCCGAAGTTCCGTCAGCCCCGTCATATTAAAGCTATGGTCTCCGTCAATGCAAACAACTAGATCATCGGGCTTGCCTATCTGCGCACCGATAGCCGCTGGCAGACCGAATCCCATCGTCCCCAGCCCCCCGCTGGTCAATAGCTGTCTCGGACGCGTAAATTTATAGAACTGCGCCGTCCACATCTGATGCTGGCCGACCCCGGTTGCAACTATCGCCTGTCCCTTGGTCTTTCGCCACATCTCTTCGATAACGTACTGCGGCTTGATAGCCCCGCCGTTATTGTCATAGCGGAATGGATGCTTCTTTTTCCAATCGGCGATTTTTGCAAACCATTCCTTGCGCCCCTTGTGCTCGGCAAGCTTAGCCATCTCGCTAAGTATCATCTTCGCGTCGCCGACAACCGGAATATCGACATTGACATTTTTCGATATACTCGCCGGATCGATATCGATATGAATAATCTTCGCGTGCGGTGCGAACGTTTTGACCTTACCCGTAACCCTGTCGTCAAACCGCGCCCCGACCGCTATCAGCAAGTCGCACTCCTGAACCGCGTAATTGGCATACGCAGAACCATGCATACCCAGCATATCAAGCGATTCGGTTTTCGTCTGGTCAAAACTGCCAAGCCCCATCATAGTCATCGTAACCGGCAGATGCGCCTTATCAGCGAACGTCTGCAATTCCGCAGCCGCACCGGCGATTATAACGCCGCCGCCAACATAAAGCACAGGCCTCTGTGACGAGTTAATCGCATTCATTGCCGCCTCTATCTGCCGACCGTGCCCTTCGATCCTCGGCTTATAACCGGCCAGCCGCATTTCCTTGCCGTCGTCGCCTTCATAAGTCGTAACCGCTATATCAACCGGAACATCGATAAGAACCGGCCCCGGCCTGCCCGTACTGGCGATATAGAACGCCTCGCGTATCGTCCTCGCAAGGTCGCGAATATCCTTGACTATCGAATTGTGCTTGGTTATTGGCCGCGTTATGCCCGTAATGTCAGCCTCCTGAAAAGCGTCATTGCCGATTAAGTCCGTACGAACCTGACCAGTGATAGCGACCATCGGAACCGAATCCATCATAGCATTCGCTATACCGGTAACAAGGTTGCACGCCCCCGGCCCGCTGGTAGCCAAAATAACACCGACCTTGCCCGTCGCGCGAGCGTAAGCATCCGCCATGTGGCAGCCGCCCTGCTCATGACGGGGAACTATAACCCGAATGGGCGAGCCGTATAATTTGTCGAACAGCGGCAAAACCACTCCGCCAAGATACCCGAATACCGTATCAGCACCCTGCTCAACCAGCGTATCGACAATTATCTGCGCACCTGTCTTTGGTTTCGCGGCAGACGCTTTTGCTTTCGCACCGCCTTCCGCCGGCTTCTTTTTATTTACCTTTTTAGCGCTCACTTTTCTATCCTTTATACAATTTCTATTATTATTTTTAATCAGCGTAATCTGCGTCTAATTTGGCTGTTTTCCAGCTGTTTTAAATCATAATTCGCAACAGTTGCCACGTTTCTATCCTTATAAATAAATATCTTGCATTAAATTAATCGTCTAACTTTTTTGTGTATCTTCTTCTTATTTTGGTAATTTAAGTTTTTGTAATTTCGAATTTGTTTAGGATTTAGAACTTAGTACTTAGGATTTGCCAGCGGCCATTCGGCTGTTTCTACTGCCTATTGAATACTAACTACTGACTATTCTCTTAATTTGCGTTAATCAGTGGTTGACTGGCTTTTTTTTTAACCTTTAATCAGCGCAATCTGCGAAATCAGCGTTTAAATGGCTGTTTGGCTGTTCCATTCGATGTTGGATGTTGAATGTTCGACGTTCACGACTTGTTCCTTTCCTGATAAACGTAACGTTATTCCAGTCAGCCGCAGTCTATCGGGCTCTGCTTTCGATCCCTGCCGGCCTTAACCAAAAGACCAGCCGAAACCAGAAAGCTTAAAAACCCTTTCTGCGACCCTATAATCGCGAGACCACCTCGCGTCTCAGGCCATACTCGCCCTGCTTTACAAGACGAATACAGCCATAGCATACTATAAAAACCCGATGCTGTCAAAATCTTTTTTGTAATTTACACAGGACTCGCATTGAATTTTACGTTGTTCGAGAACTTCGTGGTAAATACTGGCTGTTTCAACTTTCTATTTTCTCGTCCCAGCGGAACGCCCGGCTGTTTGTTTTGGTCATTTGAATTTTGGTTATTCGAATTTTGTTTCGGTTTTCGATATTCGTGTTTCGGATTTACCCTTCCTTCCAGTCCGCACGAATCAGCACGCGGCACAACGGATTTACACGCCTATGCACGCTAAAAAACGAAATAAAACGGCTGAACACGGAAAAAAACGGCTGGAAACGGTACTTTTACATTCCCTGCTCCAGCTCGGCTAACTGTTTTTGGGCGATCTTGTAGTTAGCTTCCCCGATTCGGCTGACGATTTTGCGATCCGGATACATCCTGCGGAATTGCTCTCGATAGGCATCCTCAATTTCAACGACCATCCGGTAATTGGCTATCGCAAGCTCTTTATTACCAAGTATTTGTGCCGTTTTGGCAATCCCAAGCCGCAAACGGGTCGAGCCTGGATACCTGTCAGCAGCTAACTCATAATTTTTCAGTGCCGAAGTGTAAAAATCCCGCTTTTCACTATCGTTAGGGGCGTTTTGGGCAAGCTGAAGGTACGTATTGGCAAGACTTTCGTAATTGGCAAAATCAGCCCGGTTGCGTTCTATGGCGATCTGAAAATCCCCCACCGCGTTTTGCAGAAGTTTTTTATCTTTAAGTTCTTGATATTGCTGAAGATACAGCTTCCCATCCATTGCCGCTGGCAGCGGGTCGAACCTGTCTTTTTCAATGGCTTTTGCCAGTGCCGGGTGAGCATATTGCGGCGGTTTTTCCGTGGCAATAGCCACGGCGCGGGCTACTTCCAACCGCGGCAAAAACACGAAGGCTACATATAGACAGCCCAAAACCACGGCTGCGCCCATAAAAATCCACTTTTTACAGGACCCAACCGCACAACTCCCTTCATTTCCGTAATTAAAATACGCAACCATAGCGAAAAAGTAAATCCAAAGCGCCATCCACACAGCCGGTTCAAAAATGGCAAAATCGATTAGGTTATGCAAAAAGAATCCAGCCAGTCCGCAAAGCATCGCCGCACCTGTCAGATCCCGCTGGATGGCCTTGTCTTTACCGGTAACTTCCAAATTGACCGCAAACAGACACAGTCCCCCGCAGAATATAAGTACTGGAAAAACATAGAGATAAATCGCGGCGAAAAGAACGGCCTGGTTCGAAGATTGGCTGGTCGCGGTAATCGGCATTGCGAACGGCCTAACGAACAACAGCACAACCGCTGTTAAAATTCCAACGAGAACCGAAAGACCAGGAATCGAAGATTTTTTTTCGGTCACAATCTGAAAGTCCTTGCTAAGAATGGATTTATAGATTGGAACGGCTATTAGTATAAAAAACGCGGCTAAGCCGAACAGACCGTATTGCGCTGCAATGCTCAACACAAAGTTGTGCGGGTCGGAAACTGTTTCGAGTGCCTGCGGTACTTTGTAGCCGGGATAATAATAGCTGAAATTGGCTGGTCCGATGCCGAAGGGATGAGCGGCTATGAGCTTTGCGGTCGTTGACCAATATTGCCAGCGGACGAGCATGGAATTGCCGCCGGGGAGAGTATCGTTCTTTACGCCGTAAGCTATTATGCCAGAGCAACTTATTACAATAAGCAAAACTGCGATAACGGCAATCGCCTTTTTGTGCCTCTTTATCCAGCCATCAAAAAACACATAAACGATGAACATCGCCGATGCGAAAAGCAGCCCGCCAATGGCGCCTTTGCTTTTGGTAATTATAAGTCCGAACAAAACGCACAATGCGGCTATGCAGACCGGAATTGCCCTTGTCACCGACTCTCGCATTTTCATACTGATAAATGCAATACAAGCGAAAAAGGCTAGCAGAGTAAATGAACCGGCGGAATTGGATGTGGTGAAAAAGCCCTTGATGTCCTTTGAGTAGAGGCGGTGCTCGAAGAGCATGTGTTCAAAGGAGTCAGGTTCTATCCCAAGAGGGGTAAGGAACGAGGATTGGTCCTTTTCGTATTCGGCTATGGTCAGTTGGTTGTCGGAAAAAAGCTGCGTACCCGACTGCCACGCATTAACGATAGCCGCGCAGGCGAGAACTGCGAATACAACCTTAAGTCTGGCGGAGGTATTGAGAATCTGCACCAGCAGCAGGCCGGCGAGGACGGGGGCAAGGGTGATGGCGACACTGTTTATAGCGGCTCGTTTATTGGAGGCTATGTAAATTGAAACAGCCGATGCCGCTGCGAAAAGCAAAAAACCTAAAATGGCGAATGTTGGTTTCCATGTGAAAGCCCCCTGCCATAACCGGATAAACAGCCAAATCATCGCAGCGGCGAAGAGTATGGTGGAAACGGTCAGGCTAAAGACCGGACTTGCCAGATCGAAACGGGTTGCAGCCTGGGACAACGGCCCTTCGGTAATAGTCGCACGCAACGCCGCGATAACAAGTATCACAACAAGCAGCGATACATCAAGTATCCCTGTAACCGTTTTGCGAATGTCAATTGTTTGAGTCGGGTTTCTTGTCATTTTTTGTCGATTCGAAGATGGTGACGATACACAGTATCAAAAATGTCTGGATGAAAATCAGGATTGCGCCGGTGAGGTTTACCTGATAAAGGAACGTCGCGCCAAGACCGGTGCACAGAGTCGCCAGGTAAAGAGTCAAGGCAACCTGCCGGTCGTTTAAGCCGTGGCGCTTCAAACGGTGGGAAAAATGCTGAGTATCGCCAACGAAGGGGCTTTTGCCCTGGCTTATGCGTAAAAATGTCACACTCAAAAAATCGTATAGGGGGATTGCCAATGTAACTATCGGCAAAAAGACCGAGAACCACTTTCCGCTGAGCGCTTCGTGGTAATAAGTGGTGCGTAAGGTCAGCGCGGCGAGGATAAAACCAATTACCATCGAACCGGCATCACCCATAAAAATCTTTGCCGGCGGAAAGTTAAAAAACAAAAAGCCTGCCAATGTCCCGATAAACAAAATCGCAAGCGCCCCCACAAAGACCTGGCCGCTAAAGACCGCGGCGACAAAAAGAACAGAGGCACAAATTGCGCATATTCCGGCAGCGCATCCGTCCATATTGTCCATAAAGTTTACGGCGTTGATAATCAGGACTATCCAGAAGGCCGAAAGGCAGGTCGTTACAAAGACATTATCAATAAAGAACTCAACACGGATACCGGCAAAGATGGCGGCTGTGAACGCAACAGCGAATTCGATAAATAGCTTTATCCATGGGCCGAGCTTTTTTTTGTCGTCAGTAAGACCGAGGATGAAAAAAGCGACAATACAGCCGATAAAGATCAATAGCTTTGGCGTTTGCTCGATAAATCCTTCGGCATGGATGGCTATGGATTTATCCAGCGGCAATAAGCCCGGCGCGATAACAAATTTAACAAGGATAATAGCGAGCAGAAGCATACTTGTTATAGCAGCAAAGATCGCAATGCCGCCGCCGATGGGGATTACGGTGCGATGGTATCGGTCGGCTTGCGGGCGGGCGACAAAATCGGTTTTCAGCGACCATTGGCGGACAAGCTGCGTCAGAGCAGCAGAAAGTGCCGCTGAGAAAAGCAATAGCATTCCAGAAAGTATTACGAATGTCTTGATTTCAATTGCTCCACTAACTTTGTCCTGACTTTGTTGAAAAACTCCTGATAATGCGTCTGTTTATAATCTGGGTATGTATAATCGAAAGTTTTCCATATTCCTTTATCGTACATAAGCGTTAGTTCTGCCCAGACTTTTTTGCCAATATAGATTCGCTGCGAGAAATTTTTCGTGCTGGCAAGCACCAGTTTGGATGGCTCGATGACGCCGGGGTCGAAATTGACCGGACGCGGGACATCGTATTTTAGCTGTTCGGCAAGTGCTTGCTCCATTCGGTTGGTTTTCAGTTTAATCTTTGCCAGCCGACCTGGGGAGATAGTACGCTCGACGGTGACGAATTGGCGGAGGATATTTTCGCCGGTTTCATTTTTGTAGTAAGTTGTCTGTGTGAACGGCCAGATGTCGGAGACGAGGTCAAGCTCGCCAAATCTTTCCTTTATATAATCGACAGCAGCAGCGCGAGCATTCTCATCGGCTGCGAGTATGCCGATGATCAGTTTTACTCTTGCCGGTGATTTCAGTTCCCACATAGATTTAGTCTTTAGTCTTGAGTCGTAAGTCAGGAGTCTTTTTTATTTCAGCTTTTTTATTTAACCACAGCTTGACACCGATTTACGGTTTTAGTTTTTTTTTAAGTTCGTTTACCAAGTCGATTGTGTATTTTACAGCGGAGACAAGTTCAATGGTTTGTTTTTCCTGCTGGCTGCGGAGTTTTATTTCGACTTTGTCTTCGGCAAGGGATTTTTTGCCGATGGTAATCCGCACGGGGATACCCAATAAATCGGCGTCTTTGAATTTTACTCCGCCGCGGGCGTCGCGGTCGTCCCACAATACCTCGATACCGGATTGCTGGAGTTCATTGTGGATTTTTTCGGCTGTCGCGGTAATGTCGTCGTCCATTCCCAAGGGTGTTATTATGACCTCGAAAGGCGCGATGGATATTGGCCAGATGATACCGTCGGCATCGTTGCCTGTCTCGATAGCGGAGGCGACGATGCGATTTATGCCGATGCCGTAGCAACCCATCGTGGCGATTTGCTCTTTTCCGTCTTCGGCAAGGAACTTGACGCCTATCTTCGACGAATACTTTCTGCCCAGTTTAAATACCTGCCCAACCTCGATGCCTCGTTTAAACAATAGCTTCTTCCCATTAAGTGTGTCACCTTCCACCGCGTTTCGCACGTCGGTGACTTTTACATTGTCACCAGCCAGCGGGAAATCCCTGCCGAGGACAACGTTCTTTGTATGGTAATCGGTTTTGTTCGCGCCGGTGATGGCGGCTGGCATTGCGGCTACGGCGTGGTCAATCAGAACGGTTTGAACCTTATCGCACAAACCTACCGGCCCGGCAAAGCCAACAGCAGAACCAGTCAGTTTTACTATCGTCGCCTCATCGGCAAGCTCAACATGCTTTCCGGGCAAAAGCTGATTTAGCTTTTCGGGGTTTACTTCGTGGTCGCCACGGATAAGTACGAGCACAACGTCGTCACCAGCTTTATAAACAAGGGTTTTTATCATATCAGCCGGTTTTGTTTTCAAAAATTCACAAACGGCTTCAATTGAGCCAACATGGGGAGTATGAACGTCTTCGGGGGCGAGAAGATTTCTCGCTTCGCTCGAAATGACAGGGACAGGGTCAACAGCGGCTTTTTCGATGTTGGCGGCGTATCGGCTGTCCTCGGTATAGACGATAACGTCTTCGCCTGATTCACAGGGAATGGTGAATTGGTGCGAGCCGGAGCCGCCCATCTCGCCGGATTCGGCTTCGACAATAACGTAATCGAGTCCGCAGCGTTTGAAGATGCGGCAGTAGGTGTTGTACATTACCCTGTAAGTCTGTTCGAGCGATTCGTCATCAGCATGGAAGCTGTAGGAATCCTTCATAATAAATTCACGGCTTCGCAGTACGCCGAAACGCGGACGAAATTCATCGCGAAACTTGAAACTTATCTGATAGATATTAAAGGGAAGCTGCTTGTAACTGTTAAGCTCATTTGCGGCGACAAACGTTACCACTTCTTCGGCTGTGGGGGCAAGGACGTTGACGCGGTTGTGGCGGTCGGTGAATTTTGCCATAGTCTCGCCGTAATCGACGTCGCGGCCTGTTTTTTGCCAAAGCTCTATCGGCTGAACAGCGGGCATCAGTATTTCCTGAGCGCCGGTGCGGTTCATTTCCTCGCGGACGATGTTGATGACTTTGCTAAGGCAGCGAAAGCCCAGCGGCAGGTATGTGTATGTCCCGCTGGCGAGTTTCCTCATCAGTCCGGCACGTATCATAAGCTGGTGGCTTGTGATTTCGGCATCGGCTGGCACTTCCTTGACAGTTGGTATTAATAATTTGCTATATTTCATAAGGTTCTCTCTAACAGATAGTTATCGAATTAAATGTGATTTATAGCCGAACAGAGGCTGGTTTGCAAGTTTTTCCCGGCTAAAAGAAGTGCTTGATAAGTGAAGGATATTAAAATAGTATGTGCGGTCAAACTCTAATTAAGGGCAGAAAATGGCACATAAAATGATAAGCGAGATCAACCCCGGTGAGACGATCAACGATGTTTACCTTGTAAGGAACCCGATCCTTCGCAGCACGAGCAAGGGCGATCCATATATCGCGATGTTCCTTTGTGACCGAAGCGGCCAGCTTAACGGGCGGATGTGGCAGGCCAGCGAGACTATCTATAATTCGCTGCCCAAACCGGGTTTTATCCACGTGAAGGGCAAAAGCGAGCTTTACCAGAGTAATTTGCAGATAATTATCAACCAGGTTACGCCCATCGATTCAAGCAAGATAGACTTAGGCGATTTTATCGCACGGACGAAAAACGACGTGAACGAAATGTTCGCCGAGAGCGAAAAAATACTTGATACTATCGAAAATGCAAAGCTCAAGGCCCTCGTGGATGCTTTTTTGGCTGACGAGACACTGATGGAAAATTTCAAAAACTGCCCGGCAGCGGTGAAATTGCATCACGGCTATCTTGGCGGGCTGCTTGAACATACGCATTCGATGCTAAAGGTAGCCGCGGCTATCCTGCCGCTTTACCCTGCCGTTAACAGGGATATTGTTTTAACAGGGGTGTTTCTGCATGATATCGGCAAGACCGAGGAACTTTGCTATGATATGGCGTTTTCCTATACCGATTCGGGGCAATTGATCGGGCATCTGGCAAAAGGTCTTTTAATGATAAATAAAAAATGCGAAGAGCTTGCTGTCAACGGGATAAAAATAGACGCCGATATTATTGATTCGCTCGGTCATATTATCCTTGCCCATCACGGGCAGTATGAATTCGGTTCGCCGAAATTGCCGGCTACTGCCGAGGCGTTTATGGTCAATTATATTGACGACCTCGACGCCAAGATAAATCAGGTTACAAACTTAATCGAGACCGACGGCGGCGAAGAAAACTGGACGGGTTTCCAGAATGCCCTGCAAACAAGGCTGTATCGAAAACAGATACAGTAGTAATTAACCTGCTGCGGTTTTGGCGAATTGGCGGATGAGTTCCTCGGTTTCATCCCAGCCGATGCAGCTATCCGTAACGCTTTGGCCGAAAACAGGATTTTTTGAATGAACGTCCTGCTTGCCCTCTTCGAGAAAACTCTCAAGCATTATTCCTGCTATCGATTTATTGCCGGATTCGATCTGTTCGGCAATGCTTTGCACTACGCGGGCCTGTTTCTTAAAATCTTTGTCACTATTCGCGTGGCTGCAATCGATAATAATGCCGTTGTGGACTTTGGCTTTTTTAAGCAAAACTTCGGCAAAAGCGACATATTCTGATGCGTAGTTTGTGCCCAAAGTCCCGCCGCGCATAACCAGATGCCCGTATTTATTGCCTTTGGTCTCGGCTATGATTGTCTTACCGTCGCGGTCAATGCCGAGAAAGGAATGTGGACCAGCAGCGGCTGTGATAGCGTCAATAGCGGTGTTAAGGTTCCCGTCGGTGGCATTCTTAAAACCGACGGGCATGGACAGACCGCTTGCCATCTGGCGGTGGATTTGCGATTCGGCTGTGCGTGCGCCGATAGCCGCCCATGATATAAGGTCGGAAAAGTATTGCGGAACGATAGGGTCAAGAAACTCTGTGGCGCAGGGAATACCTATTTGCGATATTTGGAGCAACAGACTTCGTGAACCGCGAATGCCTTCTTCGATATCGTACGACCCGTCAAGGTGCGGGTCGTACAGCATCCCCTTCCAGCCAAGTGTCGTACGTGGTTTTTCAAAATATGTCCGCATGATAAGAAGGACTTTATCAGCCAGTTTGTCCTGCAATTTTTTTAAGCGTTTGGCATATTCGAGAGCGGCCTCACGATCGTGGATAGAACAGGGACCGACGATGACCAGCTTTCGCTTGTCTTTTTTTGTCAGAATGGCAGCAATAGCCTTTCGCGAAACAGCCACGACATGGGCAGCCTGCTCATTTTCCGGCAGGATTTTTTTAAGCTCGTCGGGAGTAATGAGCGGTTTAAATTGCTTTATATTTAGGTTATCTGTATGTTCCATAAAACAACCTTCCTTGCATCAAACATATCATTTCTATAAAAAAAGGTGCGTCTGCTCGGACGCACCCTTAAAGTCAAACAAAAATAAACCGTGTTGTCAATGTTTTATACATTTCTGACAGCGGCTTGTGCTGCTGCGAGACGAGCTATCGGCACACGGAACGGAGAACATGAAACATAGTTCATCCCGACCCTGTGACAGAAATCAATGCTGCTTGGGTCGCCGCCGTGTTCGCCGCAGATACCAACCTTCAGTTTGGGTCTGGTCTGGCGGCCCAGCTTTGTCCCCATTTCAACAAGCTTGCCAACACCTGTCTGGTCAAGCTGCTGGAACGGGTCCTCGGCATAGATGCGTTTTATAACGTATTCGGCAAGGAACTTGCCCGCGTCGTCGCGGCTGAATCCCATCGTCATTTGCGTCAGGTCGTTTGTGCCAAAGCTGAAGAACTCGGCTTCGGTTGCGATCTCATCGGCTGTGACAGCCGCCCTGGGAACTTCGATCATTGTGCCGACCATATACTTGATCTTGGTTTTCTTTTCCTTGAACACCTTTTCGATCTCATCGATGATCTGGTCCTTGACGAATTTCAGTTCAGTTACTTCACCTACCAACGGAATCATAATTTCTGGCAGAACTACCTTGCCTTTCTTTCTGATCTTCAGAGCCGCTTCAATGATGGCACGTGCCTGCATACGATAAATAGCCGGATATGTCACTGCAAGACGGCAGCCGCGATGACCAAGCATTGGGTTGAACTCGTGCAGAGCTTCGACCTTCTTTTTAACGTCTTCTGGTTTCACACCGAGGCGTTTTGCCATTTCGGCCTGATTGGCTTCGTCCTGCGGAAGAAACTCATGCAGCGGCGGATCAAGCAACCTGATAGTAACAGGCAGTCCTGCCATCGCCTTAAAGATGCCCTCGAAATCGCTTCGCTGATAAGGCAGCAACTGCTTAAGAGCACCCTCAAATTGCTTTTTCGCTTCAGCGTGATTTTGTTCTATCTGTTTTCTTTCTTTATCATTCTCCGCAGTTTCCAGCTTATCGAGCATGATGGCGTATTCATCGGCGGCAAGTATCATCTGGCGAACAGGCCAGATACGCTCGCCTTCAAAGAACATGTGCTCGGTACGGCAAAGGCCGATGCCTTCGGCGCCGAATTCACGTGCGCGTTTGGCGTCTTCAGGCGTATCGGCGTTAGTGCGGATTCCGAGGGTGCGTATGCCGTCACAAATTTTCATAAATTTACCGAAATCACCGCTGAGCTTGGGTTCGACTGTAGCAAGCTGACCCTGCATAACTTCACCAGTAGTTCCATCGAGGCTTATCCAGTCGCCCCGGCTGATGGTCAGGCCTTTTATGATCATTTTCGCGTTCTTGTAATCGATGTTGAGAGCACTTACACCGGCAACGCAGCATTTGCCCATTCCGCGAGCTACAACTGCCGCGTGACTTGTCATACCGCCTCGAGCGGTCAAAATACCCTGTGCCGCGTCCATTCCGCCGATGTCTTCGGGGCTGGTTTCGATACGGACAAGGATAACCTTTTTGCCTTCGTCTCGCCATTTTTCGGCTGTTTCAGCGTTGAAAACTACCTGTCCGACAGCCGCTCCCGGCGATGCCGGCAAACCTTTGGCAACAACGGTGCGCTTCGCTTTGGGGTCAAAATGCGGATGCAAAAGACGATCAAGCTGAGCAGGTTCCACTCGCTTGACGGCTTCTTTCTTCGGGATAAGCCTTTCGTTGACCATATCGACGGCAATTTTTATAGCGGCTTCAGCGGTTCGCTTGCCGTTACGGGTCTGCAAGATGTATAGTTTCTTTTCCTGAATAGTAAACTCCATATCCTGCATATCCTTGTAATGCCTTTCGAGGCGGGTCATCAGTTTTGTAAGCTGGTCATACGCCTTGGGCATCACTTTGGACAACTTGGAAAGCTCGATAGGCGTGCGGATACCGGCAACAACGTCTTCGCCCTGTGCATTCATCAGGAACTCGCCGTAAAATTCTTTCTTGCCGGTGCTCGGATTGCGTGTGAAGCATACACCCGTGCCGCAATCGTCGCCCATGTTACCGAATACCATTGCCTGAACATTTACGGCTGTTCCGAGCAAACCCGTAATCTTGTTGAGCATTCTGTATTTCACCGCTCTTTCGGTCATCCACGAACCAAAAACTGCGTTGATAGCATGGGTAAGCTGCTTTTTGCCATCCTGCGGAAATGTTTCTCCGACGTGATCTTTGTAAGCCTTTTTATAGCCATCAACAACTTCTTTGAGCTGATCGGCAGTAAGCTGATTATCCAATTCTACACCGGCTTTTTCTTTTGCGGCATGAAGTATTTGCTCGAAATATTCATGGTGGCAACCCATCACAACATCACCGAACATATCAATGAAACGGCGGTAAATATCCCATGCGAACCGCGCATTGCCGGTTTTCTTTATTATGCCCTCGACAACATTATCGTTAAGACCAAGGTTCAGCACCGTATCCATCATACCGGGCATGGACGCCGCCGCACCGCTTCTAACGCTTACCAGTAGCGGTTTTTCAGGGTCGCCGAGCTTTGCGCCCATCGCCTTTTCCAGCTTGGCTAAATTGGCGTCAACTTCCTTTTCAAGGCCCTTTGGCCACTTTCCGCCGGATTTATAATATTCATCACAAACCTTTGTTGCGATGGTAAAACCGGGTGGAACGGGGATACCAAGACTGGTCATCTCGGCCAGATTCGCGCCTTTGCCGCCGAGAAGCGTTTTCATTTTAGCATTGCCTTCGGCCTTGCAGTTACCAAAAAAATAGACTCTTTTCTCTGCCATTTTTACTCCTTGTTATAATAGCTTGCGGGTATCAAACTTAGCTATACGAGTAAGCCTTAACCCGAAAAAGTTAAAAGGACGTGCAATATATTCGTTCCAAAGGGGCTTGTCAATAGCCAACTCTTAAAATTCGCGCAACCGAAATTCTCAGAGAAAATACCGTTCGCGATATGTTTAAGTGACGGAAAGTTTTTGTGCGGTGGTAACGGCTTCTTTAAGGTCGAGCGTGCCTTCGTAAAGACTTCTGCCAACGATAACCGCTTCGATGGGCAAGACAGCGAGTTTTTCGATATCAGCCAGTTCCCTAACTCCGCCGGACGCGATAACGGGCGTTTTAACCGCTTCGGCCAGAGCCTTGGTACGGTCAATGTTCGGCCCTTCGAGCATACCATCGCGTGAGATATCGGTATAGATAATAGCGGCAATGGGGAGTTTGTCGGCTGATTGAGCAAATTCAATTAAATGTTGAGGGCTTTTCTGCGTCCAGCCGTGCGTGGCTACTTTTGACCCTTTGGCATCGAGGCCGAGAACAAGCTTTTGGGGAAATTTTTCGGCCATTTGGGTAAACCAGCCGAAATCACTGACGGCTTTTGTACCGATGATGACGCGTTTTGCTCCCATATCAAGAATAGTTTGGATGGACTTTTCATCGCGTATTCCGCCGCCGACCTCGATATTAGCGATGCCAAGTTCGGCTATCCTGTGTATTGATTCGATATTGACGGCGTGACCGATCTTGGCGCCGTCCAGATCCACCAGGTGCAGCCACTCGGCACCGGCTGAAACGAAATCTTTAGCTTGAGCGCAGGGGTCGTCGTGATAGGTAATCTGACGATGGTAATCTCCCTGTATAAGACGGACACATTTTCCGTCTCGCAGGTCAATAGCCGGAATAATATACATAAACACCTCATTAACCGTTTAGAGTCTCGCAGATTTTATGACAAGAGGCTACTATTTCAACATATTTTTCGAGATTTTATTAAAACCTTTCTGATATCTGGCCTAAAACCTACTTCTTAATCGGCAAAAGACATCGATAAATCAAGGGTTTGGCTTATTTATAACAGCAGGGGTTTGTGTTCTACTGAACTGATAAAAAAATATTTTATAGGGGATATTATGAAAAAAACACATTTGCTATTGACAATCTTGACGATTACTGCCGTCACCGTAAGCGGCTGTGAGACTAAAAAGCAGACCGGAGCACTTATAGGCGCCGGAGGCGGTGCGGCGATCGGGCAGGCAGTTGGCGGAAACGCCGAGGCGACACTTATCGGCGGTGCGGTCGGCGCGGGTGCAGGGTACCTAATCGGCAGAGAGATGGATAAGAAGGATAGACAAAATGATGTTCACGGCTATGTCGAGGATTCCAATGATGTCAACGACATTAACGATTTCAATGACGTTAATGACACAGACGACGGAATTTATGGTTATTTGCGTGACGCCAACGACATCAATGAGCCGAATATGCCCTGGGATCCCAATAGACCGTATGAACCAAACGAACCTAACAAACCTATGCCCATGGAATGATCTCGACGAGACCTTGTCTATTTGCCATCGTCGAAAAGTTCGGACTGGGAATCCGGCTGCTGCTTGTGTTTGATTTTTAAGCCAAGATGTTCGCAGGCCGCAGGGGTAATTTCGCGACCTCTTTTTGTGCGGCGGACAAATCCTTTTTGCAGCAGATATGGTTCGACGACATCTTCGAGCGTGTCGCGTTCCTCGCCGAGGGTGGCGGCTATGGCTTCGATACCAGCTGGGCCGCCGTCGTAGGTATTGACAAGTGCCCGCAGGAATGCCCGGTCAAGATTATCCAGACCAAAGTGATCTATCTGCTCCATTTTAAGAGCGTCTTCGACGATTCTTTCCGTCAGTACCCCTGTGCCTTTTACCTGTGCATAGTCACCAACTCTCTTTAAGAGGCGATTTGCGACACGAGGCGTACCGCGGGAACGGCTGGCAATAAGTTCAAGCGTTCCTTTTTCAGATTTGAGATTAAGCAGAGCAGCCGAGCGGCTGATGATTTCTGTTAGCTCATCGGGCGTGTAAAAATCGAGATGATACAACATCCCAAAACGGCCTCGCATCGGAGCGCTGATGAGGCCTGCGCGGGTGGTGGCGCCGATGAGAGTGAATCGCTTGAGCGGAAAATTAATGGTCTTTGCGTGCATACCGCTATCGACGGTGAAATCGACCTTGAAATCTTCCATCGCAGGATAAATAAATTCCTCAACGGGGGTGCTTAGCCGATGTATCTCGTCGATGAATAATATGTCGCCTGTATTAAGGTTGGTCAGCATTCCCATGACATCGCCCTGCTTTACCAGCGCAGGGCCGGACGAACAGCGGATATTGGCGTTCATTTCATTGGCAACGACATTGGCCAGCGTGGTCTTGCCAAGGCCCGGAGGGCCGTAGAAAAGAATATGTTCAAGAGGCTCTTCGCGGTGTTTGGCAGCCGCGATAGCAATGGAAAGTTTCTCGCGGACATTGCCCTGCCCGATACATTCGGCAAGACTCTGCGGCCGCAGTGAAACGTTGAAGTCCTCTTCGGCTGCGTTCATTGATTCAGAATTAAGAACTCTGTTTATTGCCATTATACTTCTATTCCTTGTTTCAGTCTGTAAACAAGCGGTACAAGCTGTTCGGCTGTGTTAATATTCGGGTGACGCTTGCAGGCAAGCTCTATCAGTTCCATCGCCTCATTGCGTTTTTCACCCCAAGCGACAAGTATTTCAAGGGCTTCTGCCTGGAATGGTTTGAAAGCATACTGCTCAATTCTCGCTGTCGCAGCAGCGCCAATAGCGAATGAAGCAAGTTTGCCCTTTAATTCGGCGATTATCTGCTGGGCCATTCGTTTTCCTACCGAAGGCAGCGACTGGAGAGTTTTTTCATCGCTACTTTCTATGGCGCCGGCTATATCGGCCATGGGCATCGCCAATGAACGAAGACCTTTGCGAACGCCGATACCTTTGACGCTGGTAAAGCGGGTGAAGAAGTCGCGCTCTGCGTTAGTTAGAAAACCCACCATACGAGGGATAAGATTACCCTTACCGGGTGTTCCCTCAAGATATTCCATCGTACACAACGTAATATCTAAGCCGACACTTCCCGAAAGGGAGTTTATGCAATATCCCGGCAGCATGACCTGATAAGTAACATTACCGACTTGAACGAGTGCTGTTTCGGCATCAAGTTTTACGAGTTTTCCTTCGATCGCGGCTATCATATTTTTTCTCTGACAAGATTTACAGGATATATTTTAGACGGGATTACAGGATTTACAGAATTAAATTCTTTTTTATGTGATATTTCCGCTAAATCCTTAACTTTTCGCTTAATTTGTACACCTTTTTCGCCAAAGTTGATTAATAAACCAACCTCTTTTTCAGTAGCCATCAAATAATTTACTAACTGAACTTCGTGTATCGGCAATAAAGAGCGGATTGATTTTAATTCCACAACTATTTGGTTTTCAACTAACAAATCAGCCTTAAATTCCCCCACCACCCTATCGTCATACTTAACCAGTATTTCTGTTTGGCTTTCTGCAACAACGCCGGTTTTATGGAGTTCTATCAATAAACAATTTTCGTATACGGATTCAAGAAAACCAAAACCCATCCGGTTATAGACAGTATAAGCAGCGCCTATAATTTTATTTGTAAGTTCTTCGTATTTCATTGCTCTAATCTGTTCCCTAAATCTCGCCTATCCTGTTATCCAGTCTTTAAATTTCCTGTCAATCTTGTTAATCCTGTCTAAAAAAATCTGTAGTTCCCGTCAAAAATCATTTTTGTATCATCAGTTCGGCTATCTTCAATGAATCAGCACAGCACAATGCAACAGCTATGGCGTCGGCAACATCGGCTGGCTCGGGTAAACTGGCAAGTCCGAGGACTGTCTGTACCGTTCGCTGCATCTGAATTTTTGTCGCCCTGCCGTTGCCGGTCAGTGACTTTTTTATTCGTGTCGCGCTGAAAGATTTTACCTCTATTTCCAGCTCGGCGCATTTCTGCAATATAACGCCCCTTGCGTGCCCCATCAATATAGACGTTCGCGGATGAGCGTAATGTGAATAAAGCTGCTCGACCGCTACGAATTGGGGGTTATATTTTTTTAATATATCCTCGACGTCACCTGCTATCTGGTTGAGACGAAACTCCATTGGCATATCGGGGTCAGTGCCGAAAGTGCCGGCTTCGGTTAGCTTATTTTCGCTGTACCCCCTGCGAACAATCGCATAGCCGCAAACCCGCAATCCAGGATCGATACCCAAAATTATCATTTAAGCCTCCACTCGGTCTTGCCGGGTTTATCCTCAAGAACGATCCCTGCCTCGTCGAGTTTGCTGCGAACGGCGTCTGCCGCGGCGAAATCCTTGTTCTTTCTTGCCTGCATCCGCTGTTCGATAAGCAACTCAATAACTTTATCAAGAATCTGAACGCTGGCAGTATCGGCCTGACCATAATCATCTTTTACAATACCCAGAACGTCACCGCCGAGACGATTGAATTTTTCCTCGATCAACTCTAACGTCTGTTTTGTGGCGGTTGACTCTTCCAATACTTTATTTGTCAGCCGCACAAGCTCAAATATTATCGAAAGAGCTATTGCGGTATTTAGGTCGTCGTTCATCGTATCTTCAAATTTCTTATTAAGCTCAACCAGTTTATCTGACACCGTTTTATCTACTTCACCGCTTGGAGCAGATGCCTCTCGGCGTCTTATAGCAATAACGGAAGCTGTTATCTTCTCGTATCCGCTTTGTGCGGAGAAAAGCGAGGCATCACTGAAATCCAGCGGACTGCGATAATGGCTGTTAAGTATCAACTGCCGTACGGCGAGCGGGTCGTAGGCTCTGGTCAATCGCTCATGCGCACCGCTGAATACCTGTTTGAGGTTAATAAAATTACCGAGGCTCTTGCCCATTTTCTGGCTGTCAACCGTTACCATGTTGTTATGTATCCAGAAGCGGGCGAAAGTTTTACCCGTTGCCGCTTCGGCCTGGGCTATTTCACATTCGTGATGCGGGAACTGGTTTTCAAGTCCGCCGCCGTGAATATCGAACGGCTGACCGAGGTATTTTGTGCTCATAACGGAACATTCCAGATGCCAGCCGGGATAGCCCATACCCCACGGACTTGGCCACTGCATAATATGATTAGGTTCTGCTTTCTTCCAAAGGGCAAAATCCGCCGGTGACCTTTTATCTGCATTTGGCTCAATACGTGCACCAGCGAGCATTTCTTCGATATTCCTGCCCGAAAGCCTTCCATACTGATTAAATTTTGAAACGTCAAAATAGACAGAACCGTTGGCCTCATACGCAAAACCCTTTTCAATAAGCGTTCTGACCAGTTCGATCTGCTCGACAATGTGGCCGCTTGCGCGCGGGCTTATATCGGGGCGAACGTTGTTGAGCTTGTCCATATCCTCAAAATAGCTTGCCGTATAATACTCGGCTATTTCCATCGGATGCTTTTTTTCCTTACGAGCAGCCAAATCGAGCTTGTCTTCACCAGCATCGGCGTCATCGGTAAGATGGCCGACATCGGTAATATTTTGAACATAAGTCACCTTGTAACCCAGATATCGCAAATAGCGAACAAGTATATCGAAACTGACATAGCTTTTGGCGTGCCCCAGATGAGCGTGGCCGTAAACCGTTGGCCCGCAGACATACATACCAACGCGGCCTTTGTTGACCGGAGTAAATTCCTCTGTTTTGCGAGTCAATGTGTTATATAAATTCAAACCCATTTCAAAACCTTTTATAGCGTTCTCTTGTATTTTCGTTTTAACAAGACCATAGCTGTGGCGGCGATGGCCTGGCCTGTGCCAACCTCGCCCAAACCTTCGTTAGTTTTTGCCTTAACATTTACAGCCATGAAATCAACTCCCAGCAGGCTGGCGATACAGCGTTTGATTTGCGGCTTGACAGATTTTAAGTGCGGCTGCTCGGCGTGGATAATAATGTCCACGTTGACTATCAGCCATCGTTTTTCTTCGAGCAGCTCCTTGACGGCAATAGTCAGCTCCTTGCTGTCGGCATCTTTGAATTCGGGATCGGTATCGGGAAACAGTTCGCCGATATCACCCATTGTCGCTGCTCCCAGCATGGCATCCATAACAGCGTGCAGAACAACATCGCCGTCACTATGCCCTGCAAGCCCGGCGCCGAATGGTACATGCAATCCGCCCAGCATAAGCCGCCGTCCCGGTACAAGGCGGTGAATATCGGTTCCAATGCCGGTGCGGTATTCGTGGTCGTGATCTTCTATCACAAGATTCCCTTCGTGCTTGGAATATCCGTTCCAACAATTTTTACAGCCTGGGCAATCGCCTGGCCCAAAGCCTTGTAAACCGCTTCAGCAATATGGTGACTATTAGTACCGTAAGGGACGTTTATATGAAGATTGCATTTTGCCGTATTTGAAAACGCCCGCAGCATCTCTTCGATACATTCAACATCGAAATCGCCAATTTTATCCGTGCGGTAATCGACGTTATAGACGCAAAACGCTCTGCCTGAAAGGTCGATGGCTATATTGGCAAGAGCGTCTTCCATCGGAACAGAACTGTGCCCGTAACGGCTAATGCCTCGCTTGTCACCGATTGCTTTGGCTAATGCCTCACCGAGACAAATAGCCACGTCCTCAACCGTATGATGGGCGTCAACCTCAAGGTCACCTTTTGCTTTGATGATAAGGTCTATGCGGCTGTGCTTGCTGAGGTGAGTCAGCATGTGGTCTAAAAAACCGATACCAGTATCGATCTCATACTTTCCCATTCCATCAAGATTTACTGAAACTTTAATATCGGTTTCTTTGGTTTTTCTTTTTATTTCGGCTGTTCGAGCTTCCATTATGTATTCCTTACCTTTCGAGTATTTTTTTCAATGCGGCAATCAGTTGATCATTCTGCGGCGGCGTACCAACGGTAATACGCAGCCTATCATCAAGCCCCGGCACATTGAAATAACGTACAAAAATATTCTGTTTGCTAAGTTTATCATATATTTCGTTCGCTTTATAGTCTCCAGTTGGAGCGAGAAGGAAATTAGTGGAACTTTCGAGGACAGGAAATCCCAAGTCGCGGAGCGAGTCGGTTAGCCTTTGCCTTTCACTTTTGACCTTTTCCACATTCCGCTTGAACCACTGTTGGTCCTTAATAGCCTCTGTCGCCGCTATAATCGCCAGACTATCAACATTATAGGAATCCTTGACCTTGATAAGCCCATCAATGAGAGTCGGGTTGGCAACAGCGTAGCCGAAACGCACGCCCGCAAGCGAATAACCCTTGCTCATCGACCGCAGGATTATGATATTGTCAAAATCCTTTACCAGCGACAGGCAGTTATCCTCGGCAAAATCGACATACGCCTCATCGATCAGCAATATCCCTTTCAGTTCATCTGCAAGGGAAGCCAGTTCATTTTTATTTATGACCGTAGCCGTCGGGGCATTGGGGTTACAAACAATAGTCAAGGCCACGCCAGCCGAAGCGAGTTTTGCCGGCAGATTGAATTCGGAATCGAAAGGAACTTCTATCACCGGACAATTTTGTATCTTTGCCAGTACCGGATAAAGAGTATATGTCGGAACCGGATATGCCGCAGGCCGATTCTCGTCACAAAAGGCACGGAAAACCATCGTCAACAGATCATCGCCGCCGTTAGTACAGAGAATATTTTCTGGCGAAAGGCCGTGCACTTCGGCTGCGGCTTGACGAAAAGCATTACCAAGCGGGTCGGGATACCTTCTCAGCCGCTCCGTTGTTATCTTACTTATCGCTTCAAGCACCTTCGGCGAAGGTGGATATGGATTTTCATTGGTGTTAAGCTTCACCACATCAACAGCCGATGGCTGAAAACCCGGCACATAGCCATCCATCTTATCTATATTATCACGAAAATAACTCATAGCTACTCCATTAGGACGAATTGTCTAAATTATAGGAAAAAGCCCAGCAAGTGAAAGAAAAATCGAATTTTCGTCCAAAACACAAAACTAATTTTATTTAAAACTGTAAATCAGTTAAAATCGTCGTCAAAATAATGAGGTTTATATGAGAAAAAGAATTTCAGTTTTCTTACTGCTGGTTTTAGGCGGCTTTTGCTTTGCCCAAACACCCAAAAATATCATAATTATGATAGCCGACGGAGGCGGGTTCAACCACTACCGGGCAGCAGAGCTGTACCGTTACAGCGATTCTGGCCATGCCGTTTATAGGGATTTCGCGGTAAAAATGGCGATGGCTACATATCCAGCAGGCGAAAGTTATGACCCTAACAAAGCTTACGACGATTCCGGCTATCTCAATAAGGGCTATACCGACTCTGCTGCGGCGGCGACGGCTATGGCATGCGGGACAAAAACGAAAAACGGCTGTATCGGCCTCGATGAAAATAAAGAGCCGCTTGTCAATTTAATGGAACAGGCCGAAAAGAACGGAAAGGCGACCGGCGTAGTTACCAGCGTCCCATTCAGCCACGCCACACCAGCCGGATTCGCGGCGCATTTCGAGTCCAGAAACGACTACAAGGACATCGCCGGGCAGATGATACTGAAAAGCAGGCTGGACGTTATTATGGGCTGTGGACACCCCTGCTACAGCAAGTATGGCGACAAAAAGTGGCCTCTGCCCGATTACAAGTATATCGGAAAGGATTGCTGGGAAGTGTTGTCGGCTGGTGCCGTTGCTGCAGATGCGGATGGCGACGGAATCGCCGACCCCTGGACTTTTATCGAAGAAAGAGCGGATTTTCAAAAACTAACCACAGGCGACGCCCCAAAACGAGTCTTTGGTCTTGCGAAGATTTTCGAAACCCTCCAGCAGCAGCGTGACGGCAGCGGCAATGTCGGGCCTTACGAGGTGGAATTTATCGAAACCGTCCCGACACTTACGGAAATGACAGAGGGCGCGTTGAATGTGCTGGATGCCGATACCGACGGATTTATCCTGATGGTCGAGGGCGGAGCGGTTGATTGGGCGGCTCACGCAAATCAGGAATACCGGATGATAGAGGAATTAGTGGAGTTCGAGAATGCGATAAAAGCGGTTATCGAATGGGTAGCAGCCAACGGCGGCTGGGAAGAAACCCTTGTGATAGTTACAGCCGACCATGAAACCGGGTATCTTGAACTTGAACAAAAAGGCAAAAGCTACAAACTCGACTGGCACAGCAAGGGACACACAAACAGCCTTGTACCCTTTTTCGCAAATGGAACAGGTGCAGATAATTTTCTCTCGTGTGTTCATGGAATGGATAAACTGCGAGGAGCATATATCGACAATACCGATATCGCAAAGGTGGTTCTTGAATTGTTAAAAATGGAACAACCTGTTATTTGTGGCAATAGTCGATGAGGCGGGTGATTTCGCTTCGCAGGTCTTTTCGGTGGACAATCATATCAAGAAAGCCTTTTTCGAGCAAGAATTCGGCTGTCTGGAAATCCTCGGGAAGTTCTTCTTTTATAGTTTCGGCAATGGTACGTCTGCCGGCAAAACCGATAGTAGCCTTCGGCTCTGCTATAATGACATCACCGAGCATTGCGAAACTTGCCGTCACCCCGCCGGTAGTGGGGTCGGTCAATAACGCGATATAGAATCCCCCAGCCTCGTCAAGTTTCGCTATTGCCGCGCTTGTCTTTGCCATCTGGCCCAACGACACCACGCCTTCGTGCATTCTCGCCCCGCCGGAGCAGCAAACCGCGATAAAAGGCAGCTTATGCTCGATGGCTTTATCGATAGCTATGCAGAATTTTTCACCCACGACCGCTCCCATCGAACCCATCAGGAAATTCGGCTCCATAACGGCTAATATGACGGCACGGCCTCTGATAAAGGCTTTGCCGATTCGAAGAGCTTCTTTGGAACCGCTTTTTTGAGCATCGGCTTCGGCGCGATCTTTATAGGTTGTGCCGCGAAATTCGAATTCAAGCGGGTCGGTTCCTGTCATATCGGCAAGGAGCTCCTGAAAAGTACCGTCGTCGGCAAGGTATTTTATGCGAGTTTCGGCATCGAGGCGGAAATGGTAGTCGCAGCCGGGACAAACGTTTAAGTTCTCCTCAACACTTGACTTATAGAGCATGTGTTCGCAGCCGGGACAGCGTATCCAAAGGCCTTCTGGCATTTCTTTTCGCGGCTTGAGCGAAAAGCCGTTCCATTTTGATTTTGATTCGTTTGCCATCATAATCTCATGTTTTTATTTCGCAGCTTCGGTAAGGATTTCATCTGGAATGTCGAAGTTAGCATAGACGTTCTGTACGTCATCGTGTTCCTCAAAGTCGTCCATAAGGCCGAGTATTTTTTTTGCGGTTTCGGCATCATCCACCGGAACGGTATTTGCGGGTATCATTGATATCTCGGCTGTTTCGGGCTGTATACCGATATCGGTGACGGCTTTTTTAAGGTCGTCAAAGATCGTCGGCTCGCATGTTATTTCATAAATATCGGCTGTGGCAGTCATGTCATCGGCGCCGGCTCCAAGTACAACATCCATCAGTTTGTCTTCATCGATCTTGGATTTGTCGATAGTGACAAGCCCTTTCTTGGTAAACATCCAGGCAACACATCCGCTCGTACCCATTGAGCCGCCGCGACGTTCGAATATTTTTTTAATTTCCGGTGCGGTGCGGTTACGGTTGTCTGTGAGAGCTTCAACCATTATGGCTATACCGCCGGGAGCGTAACCTTCGTAAAGAACTTCTTCGAAATTCGCCCCGCCGCCTTCGCCCGATCCCTTTTTAATGGCCTTTTCGATAGTATCCTTGGGCATATTCGCAGCCTTGGCCTTGTCTACTGCGTAACGAAGAGAAAGATTCTGGGAAGGGTCGCCGCCGCCCGCCTTTGCGGCAACGATAATTAGCCGTGCGATCTTGCTCCAGACTTTGCCTCTTTTGGCGTCGTTAGCCGCTTTTTTGTGTTTTATTCCAGCCCAGTGCGAATGCCCAGACATAAAAACTCCTCATTGCTAAAGTAAACTCATCAAAAACGGCGCATTATACCGCACAAGATAACAGTTTTGCAAATTTTTTTGCCGGAGTTTAAAAACACTAACGCGCGCTCTGTCTTGTGCAAAGCGGGCGCAGGCGTAAATCATTCTATACCGGACAAACTTCTACTCGGTCTGCACAGCCTTCATTTTTTCTTCAAGCGCACCTTTATAGATTTCGATGTGATCCCGAAGGGTTTTCAAGCTTGCCGTTATCTGATCAACCTCGGTTTTAAGTTTTTTGCCCTCTTCGGATGCCATTTTTGTTACATCAAGCTCTTTCATTTTGGCCATGACCTTATCGATCGCGACTTGTTTATCCGCGATAGCCTTCGTATAGGTCTCGACCTTGGCCTTTAGCTGGTCAACCGATAATGTCGGCGCTTCGGCTTTAACTTCGGCGGTCGGCTTGCTTGCATCGACGCCTTTTTTGCCGCAGCCTGCAAGACCTAAAACCAGTATCACAGCCACTGACAATAAAACTAAGTTCTTCATTTTTTTACCCCTTTCATAAAAATAATTAATCTTCCTTTAACATCACATCATCATACTCAATCTCAAACCGCAGTTTATGTTTTGCCTCCTGTTCGGCAAGCCACAAAAATAGGTTCGACACTTCCGCGGATGAGGCGTTTTCAGCCATCTGCATATAAAGTTTGTACGCGGCTTTTTCTCTTTTCATAGCGTGGATCAATGCGTCCTGATAAGTCATACTACCGCTGGGCTGGCCGCCGACTACAATATCAGCAAGGCCCAGGTCGGCGATACATTCATCGGGAACGGGCATTTGGCCGCCTTTTTTGATATCTTCAAGTTTCTTCTTGTGTCCAAGTTCCTCGGCTGCGAAATTCTCAAATACTTTCTTCATAGCCGCGTTGCCCAGCTTAGCGGCAAGTGATTTGTAAAATTCATGAGCCTGCTGCTCCTGGCTAATAGTGAAATCCAAAACTTGTTCGATCGACTCGAATTTTTCCATAATTTTTCTTAAATCCTTTTATTGAAACTCGCACAGAAATTTCCTGCTCACAACTTCTCTATGTTCATTATCTCAACTATTTCACCTCGCACATAAAAACTAACTGTGTCTTTTTTTCCCTTACTGATTCGTGTCTTTTTTGCCTCCGAATATTCCCTTGATGCCCTCGGTTATTTTTTTGCCTTCTTCTGTGATCGTTTTTCCGCCTTCGGTTATAGCTTTTGTTCCTTCGCCAACAACAGAAGTGCCCATCGCGCCAAGTTTTTTCACACCTGAACTAAGGTCGCCGAGCAAATCATCCGGAATTACACCTGCGCCTTGCTTGGCGATGCCGACAGCGATAGCGGCGAGAACTTCCTGCGAAACCAGGCCGATATTGAGGTCTTTTTCCGTTCCGATATCCGTAAGTTTAATCGGATCGAGTCTGATAATAAGTCCTTTTGGCTCTTCCTGACCGGGAAGCTGCATAAGTTTTACATGCACGACGATATTGCGAAGTTCAAGTTCCTGGACGTTAAGCTTTTTGCCCTCTTTTTGCGGTTCCGGTTCTGGCTTGGGCTGTTCTTCTGTTTTTGGGATATTGTTCAGAACTGTTTTCAGGTTGCTGCCAAGCCCCTTCTGTTCAAAATAAACTTCCATTCCGTCAAGAAGTATCTGCTTTATCTGGACAGTATCGGAGGTGAGCGAACCGATATCGACGGCTACTTTTGTCTGATTAAGTTTCAGCAGGTGCGGATAGCCGAAACCTTCTGGATTACCGACGTCAAGACCATTAAGTTCGAGCTTGCCGCCGAGAATGGATAGATCGACGTTTTTGAGAGTTACAGGAACGCCCAAAGCTTTAGAGGCCTGAGTTTGCACACCAACTTTGATGGCGGAATTGGCGAACAGGAACACGGCCCCTATCACAATAACCAGCAGTACGACAATAACAATCAGAATCGTGTACAAGATTTTTAAGGATTTTTTCATTTTTTGCCCCTTTCAAATAAGGCCCCCAATTATGTGTTTCATTCCGATATTTTCATATAGACAAATACATTTGTCAACTTAAAATTCAAAAAGGTGCGCCATGGACAAATTTATCCATGACGCACCTTCTATATTTTCAAGCCGCTGTTTTTATTCGCCTTTGATTTTAACCTTGATGGCTTTTGCTTTTTCGACTTTCGGCAGCTTGATATTCAAGACGCCGTTTTTGCAGGAAGCGTCGATCTTTGAAGTATCCACTTCGGAAGGCAAATTGACATCTCTTCGGAATGAACCATAAGAACGCTCCACGTAGTAATAGCCTTTTCCTTCCTTCTCTTCTTCCTGCTTTTTCTCGCCGGAGATAGTCAGCAAGTTGCCATGCACAGAAATATCGACATCTTCGGCGTTGCAGCCGGGAATTTCAGCCTTGACGGTTATTTCGTTTTCGTTTTCCTGCACGTCAAGAGCGGGCCAAAAAGCATGTGTTGAACGAGTGGTTGTCCAAGGCAATTCCCAGCCCCTGAAGAAAGAGCTGAACAAATCATCAATATCATTGTGCAGTCTGTTAAGGTCACTTCTGTCTTTTTTTACAAGAGCCATAATGGAAACTTCCTTTCAAATTATATTAAAGTTATCATCATTAAAATTTACACGGATTCATATCGGGAAATTCCCTATATCAACCGCCAAAAATGCTTAATTTTCACTTAACACCATTTGTTACGCTCTACTCGCAAAAAGCGTGCCAGTTTTGCGATGTAAAAAACCCGATTTTTTTGCCAAAAAATTGAGGCGTTTTACAATCAGCACAGCCTCGCATGGCTTAGTCATAGCGGTTTTACCGCTCCGAGGCCAGATGCCAACAGGGGCATTGAGTGGCTGTGGTCTTTTGGCGGCGGAGAAGCTTGCGGCTTTATCGACCCAAAAACCGATAGAAAAGGCTTATGCCGTGTTGGTATCGCAAATAAAAAACTCGGAATTGCTTTGGAAATGACTTTCAAGAAACAACAATTGCCTGTAGTGACAAATTGGCAGCATTGGGGGATGGGCGATTATACCTGTGCCCTTGAGCCCGGCACAAATAATACGATGGGACAAACCGCTGCGAAAAAAGAAAAGACGCTTATATATCTAAAGCCCGGAAAGAGCATGGAATTTGGCCTTCGGTTCAATATTTTGACCGAAGCTAAAGAGATAAGCGATTTTATGAAAAGCGGCGGCTGACATTCAGCGGCATTGATCAGCCGCGCGAATAGCGTTTAGCAAGGCAGACCACAAAAAGTGCCATCAGAAAGCCCCCGCTCAGCGCTTCGCACATAGCGAGTTTGCGGCAAAAACCCTCTGGTGAAGGCGACAGATCGCCGTAACCAAGCGTGGTAAAAGTCACCGTACTGAAATAAAGTCCCTGGAAAAAGCTCGCCCCCGTATCTTCTCCATAGCGATGAAGCGTATGCGGCTGGGCATAAAAAAAACCACAGACAATTATCACGAGTATGCTTGCGGCAAGCACTCGCCACGGTTTCTCACCGTAGCCGAAAAGAAGTTTGCCCAAAATAAATTCCGGCAAAAGCATAAGCCCTCTGGCAAATCGCATTATTTTTCGAAGAGACGACAGGTTATCATAGCCGTCACCGCGAAATTTCTTCCACAATGCCGCGCAGCGTTCATTATAAAAGTATTGCCCCGCAAGCTGGTAGTGCCCCGCTTCCTGAGCGGATTGTTTAACAAATCGCCAGAAGCTCTCGTCCTCACCGAATGTCTTTCGTCCGAAAGTAATTTCGTCTGTTACCGGCACTGCGCGGCTTGAGGCGTAAACGCCGTTGAAATCAACTTCACCCAAAAATTTAACGCCGGAAAAATTCGCTCCTCGGACGAAATGGGAATTCACGAACCGAGCCGAAGATTTGAAAGTAACCGAACCCCAAAGCGAATAGCCCTTGAATTCGGTGGTACGGAACTTGGCGTCACCGCAGATGGTCGCGTTCTTAAATGTCACTACCCCGCCGAAAGTGCACCCGTCGAAACTTGCGGCGCCTTTGAACTGTGCGTTACGAAATCGCGCTTGCGCTAAAAATTCGCTACTGTTGAACACCGCGTCTTTTTCAAAAACAACCGTGACACTGTCAGGTTCGGTCCACGGAGCGCAGAATATCACGTTATCGTCAAATTGGCACTTATCAAAAACAAGACTCTGACCAAGAGTAACGACTTTGCCGCTCTCGGTGTTGTTTATGTTTAATGCTCCGGCACCGAATCGAAGAGGCTCTTCGATAATTGAATTTATATCCAAAACGCCGGTAACACGGCATTGAGTCAATAAAATATCTTCACCGCTGGCAAGGGCTGTAAGAATTTGTTCGGCGGGAATTGTCTTTTTATTTTGCTCGAGCGCCATAGAAGATTTCTATTATTGTCTCCGGTCGATGTCCTGGGTCTGGAGAAGTTGGATAATCTCGGCTTTTGTTGGCAGTGCTTCTATGCACCCGAATTTTGTGCAGGCAAGCGCGCCCGCTGCGCTAGCAAAGACAACCGCCTTGCGAATATCGTCTCCAGATGCGCAGGATGCCGCCAAAGCACCCGCAAAGGCGTCTCCGGTGCAGGTTTGATCCACAAGTTCTATTTCAAACGCCGGTATGTGTGTTGCGCTGTCACGGTCAACCACCATACAGCCGCGTTTTCCCATCGTGATAATGGCGCAGGATGCCCCGCGGGCTACCATATCAGACCCGATGAGTTTGGCTTCTTTCAAATTGTTTTCGCCTCGCTCGGTGATCTGTGCAGCCTCATAGAGATTGGCCATGAGGCAATTGGCGATAAAATATTCCGCCGGCGGCGGCCCGTCGATTTCGCTGGTCGTTTGGGTAATGGGCCTTGCTGGATTTAAGATAACCTTCGTACCATGAATTTCTGCGGTCTTTATCGCACAGATTACCGCGTCTTGAGGTAAATGACCGTGAATTAAGCAGATATCCGCCTGACCGATTACTGATTCCGCTGCTTCGATATCCATCGGACCAAGCGCACTGTTCGCTCCGCAGCAGATACAGCTTGCGTTCTCACCCAAAGAATCTACCATTGTAAAAATAGTTCCCGTCTTTCTCGCTGCGGCTGTGCGGAGAAAATCAGTCTTAACCTTGTATTCGATAAGACTGTCGCGAACAAGGCTGCCGAATGGGTCGCCGCCGATCTTGCTGACAAGGTAAGCGTCGCAATCGCAATGCGCAGCGCAGACAGCCTGATTCGGGCCGGGGCCAGCAACCGTGTAGGATAAGTCCGTTCCGCTCACACTTTTGCCCGCCTGCGGGAAATGATTGCAACGAATGGCCATATCTATATAGGTCGAACCAATAATAACAACTTTGGGCCTTTTGGTCATAAGCTTCCTTTGAAAATCACCGTTTCCGGCAATATAACCTACAATAAATTAGTTGTAGAGCCTGTTGCATAAATAATTGCCAGGAATTGCTCTTTTAACAAGTGAATAAATCCAGTTTTTCGGTTATAATAGACTTAACGGATTGCTAAACATGT
>JAQURJ010000014.1 GCA_028715705.1 Phycisphaerae bacterium
CGGGCTTTACAATAGATAAACTATAAAATGTGTGCTGCGTACTGTGTACAGCGTACCGCGGCAGCGCGCAGAACGAAGAACGCGGTACGACTAAAGGAGATTGTGCTATGGTTGACTGGAAAAATCCGCCGAGACTTTTCATTCCTGGACCTGTAAAGGTCGATGACGGTGTTCTGCAACAGCTTGCCCGCCCGACGCTTGGGCATCGCGGCAAGGAGTATGCACTGCTTCACGGTGATACTGTGGATATGCTCAAGAAGATTCTGTTTACCGACCAGAATGTTTTTCTGAGCACGTCGAGCGCATCGGGAATTTGGGAAGCGGCGATACGCAACTGCGTTGATTTCGACGAGACGGTTCTTTGCACGATGTGCGGTGCGTTCAGCGATAAGTGGGCCGATGTAGCCAGAAGCTGCGGACGCAATGTCGAAGAGCTGAAAGCCGAATGGGGCCAGCCGATTACCGCTGAAATGATCGATAAGAAACTTGCCAGCGGCAAATACGCCGCTATTACTATCGTTTACAGCGAGACCAGTACGGGGCTTATGAATCCGGTTTACCAGATAAGCGAGATGATGAAGGAAAAATATCCGGATGTTCTGGTTTTGGCCGATGTGGTAAGTGCTATGGTGGGCCTGCCTTTGCATTTTGACCAGCTTGGCTGGGATGTCGCTCTTGCCAGTGTTCAGAAGGCCTTTGCTATTCCGCCGGGATTGGCAGTCGCAGCCGTTAGCAGCAGGGCGATAGAAAAGAGTAAAAAGGTTCCGTACCGCGGCTACTATTTTGATTTCCAGGAATTCGCCAAGGCCGCTGCAAAGAGTCAGACCCCGACTACACCGTCTATTCCGCATATCATGGCATTGAACTATCAGTGCGCTAAACTGGTAACCGAGGGGATGGAGAACGTGTGGAATCGCCATAAGCAGATGGGCGATTTCGTCCGCGGCTGGGCCAAGGAGAAGTTTGGTCTCTTCTGCGAAGAACAATACGCCTCTAACACACTGACCACGGTAAAGAATACTCGCGAAATAAACGTCGGCGATGTTATCAAGGCGATTCAGACCAAGCACAACACAGTGTTCGGCAACGGATACGGCAAGCTTAAGGATAAGACCTTCCGTATCGCTCATATGGGTGATATTAACATGGCCGACCTGAAAGAGCTTACCGGCTGGATAGATGAAGAAGTAAGGTAGTTCATAGTTTATAGTTTATAGTTTCACAGGATGGGCAGTTTATCGCCCATCCTGTTTTATTTCCGCCGCCACCAGCCAAGCAGCCGGTTTAACCGCGGATTGCGCCGATTACGCAGATTTAGGTTCTCGGGGGTATTGTATTTGACGTTTGGGGCATTTGGGTATAATATACGCATGTTTCCTGTTATTTTGAGGGAATACGTTATGCGTTATATTGCGATGCTTGCAGCGGTTTGTTTCATTTCGACAATCGGCTTTTGTCAGACATCTCCCACTACATCCGACCCTAATGCGGCTGCCAAAGCAAAACAATCCAAACAGGCTACAAAGGTTCAACAGCATTCGATGGATGACGCTGAGCAGGAACACCTGCTTAAAAAACTTTGGGAGGATGCCTACAGGTTCTACCATGAGAAAAAATACAAGGAGGCTTGCGAGAAGTGTAGCCAAATCATTGCTCTTGAATCCGATTCTTACGATGCGTATTTTTTCCGTTGCACTAACCTTGCCGAGTGGGCAGTGGAGCAGAAAGATGCCAATCTATTTGCCAAGGCACGAAACGATTATGAGGAGTTAAAGGCGTTAGCGTTAGAGCATAATGACGATCTGGAGATATCTCAGTGGCAAACCATGGCTGGATACCACCTTGCCCTTGCCTACATCAATGCCCAAAAGTTAGACTGTGCTCGCGATATCTATGTTAATCTCACCAAACTTGCTAATAACCACAAGACCAAACCCGTTCTAAAAGACCAGCAAGTTCGTGCGGGCGTCGAGCTTGCCAGGGCATACGGCACAGCAAGAGACTGGAAAAATGCAAGGAACATGCTCGACGAAATTGAGCCGTTTGCTAATGCATTGCCGGAAGGGAAAACGCGGCAGGAGCTTCTTGGTTGGATTACAGGGTTGCGGCAAATGCCGTGGATGCAAAAGGAAAATTAACATCGAAACAGCCGCCTTCAGCGGAGGCTTTTTTCGGCAGACCTGTCACAATCGTTCGGGGTAACAAGTCGTATGTGACAATTGGCTAAAGTATTACAAATATTTTTTTAATTTTTTGGCGGATTTTAAAAAAAGTTGAACCCTAAGTGGTAAAAAGACGTATTTTTAGTTTTACGATACGGTAATTACAACGGTTAAAATTAGTAATATTCCTAATTTTATTTTGCGTAAAGAAGTTAGAATCAGTGTTTTAGAATTTGAAGTAAGGAGACGAACTATGAAGAAGGCTGGTTTTGAACGTAAATCATTGTTCTGCCTAGTTTTAACGGCTATAATTCTTTTCGGTAATATGGCTGTTTTAGCCCAGGACGGAAGCGTCCAGGTGCTTAAGGAAACGGGCAAAGCGTTTTCTCAAATAGCGGCCCATGCCTCGCCGGCTGTGGTGGGTGTCAAAGTTGAAAAAACGGTTGCCCAGCAGGGCATGGGCGGCTCACCGTTCGGAAATGATCCCTTTAATGACGAATTTTTTGATTTTTTCTTTGGTCCGCGAGGCCGGACACCGAATGCCCCCCGGCAGCGTAAACAGCAGGCTCAAGGATCTGGATTCATTATTACCGCTGACGGCTACATACTGACGAACAACCACCTGGTAGGCGAAGCCGACAAGGTAATGGTTAAAATAAATGACGACAAGGAAGTCGAGGCCAAAGTGATCGGCACCGACCCTGATTCCGATGTTGCCGTTATCAAAGTGGAAAGCGATAAGGAACTGCCATTCCTTGAACTGGGAGATTCCGAGCAGATAGTGGTTGGTCAATGGGTGGTCGCTATCGGAAATCCGTTTGGCCTCAGCCACACCGTTACCGCCGGCATAGTCAGCGCAAAAGGCAGAACCGTCGGGCTGGCAACTTACGAGAATTTCATTCAGACCGATGCCGCCATTAACCCCGGCAATTCCGGCGGGCCGCTGATAGATATCGATGGAAAAGTTATCGGCATTAATACAGCTATAATCGGCTCGACCGGTAATATTGGTATAGGGTTGGCGATACCGATCAATATGGCTAAAAACATTTATGAGCAACTTATTGATACCGGCAAGGTCGTTCGCGGTTATCTGGGTATCCGGCCGCAGGATATGACAAGCGAACTTGCCGAATCGTTCGGAATCGAAACTACGCAGGGTGTGCTTGTCGCCGAGGTTGTTCCGGATTCGGCTGCTGATAAAGGTGGTATCAAGCAGGGCGATGTAATCGTAGAGGTTGACGGAAGGAAAGTCGAAAAAGCCGATTCTTTCCGAAACGCAATAGCACTTTTAAAGCCGGGCACGGAGATAGCCTTGACGGTTCTTCGCGACGGTGAGGAAAAAGAAATTAGTATTGAACTTGCCGAACGGCCTGCAGGCGAAGGACTGGCTGGTGATGAGAAGACACCGGAAACTTCAAAACTCGGTGTTTCCGTTCAAAACCTGACCGATGAACTTGTCCAGCGTTTTGGTTATGAGGATATGAGCGGTGTTATAGTTACAAAGGTCCAGCCCGATTCGCCCGCGGCGGATGCTGGTCTTCAGCAGGGGATGCTTATCCAGCAGGTCAATCGAACAGATGTCAAAAATACCAAAGATTTTGACGAACAAATCAAGAAAGCATCCGGTTCCCGCACTATCTTGCTGCTTGTCAACAACGGCAAATATAGCCAATATGTTCCGGTTAAGATGCCAGAGGAAAAAGATTGAGCCGTATTGAATTAAAGTTGAAAGCCCGCTTTTTGGCGGGCTTTTTTATTGGGAAGTTATAGTTGCCGTTGTCTGAGCCTTTGTGTAAAATCTCTGTTTGAATCGGTAAAACAGGAGAACTATTATGAAAACCGTCCACAAACAACTTGGTGTCACCACCCAAAATCGCAATCAGATGCTTGATATTACCGACCAGGTAAACTCAGCGGTTGTGGATTCGGGTATAAAAGACGGCTTCTGTATTGTCTTTTGTCCGCACACCACAGCCGGTATCACTATCAATGAACACGCCGACCCAAGTGTCACCGAGGATATGCTGATGACTTTTTCGCAACTTATCCCTAAGGATAACCGCTACCGCCACGCCGAAGGCAACAGCGACTCGCACTGCAAAAGCACACTTGTCGGAGCCTCGGAGCATATAATCATAAAGGACAGCCGTCTGCTTCTTGGGACGTGGCAGGGGGTTTATTTTTGTGAATTTGACGGCCCGCGGTCTCGCAAAGTGAATCTGTTCGTCTACGGTCAGTGAAAAGAGGGATGAAATTTTAAAAGGAGCTATATGCAGGATGAAATAATAGGAATTATTGGCGGTTCAGGTTTCGGCGACCATCTTGAGGGACTGCTCAGTGACTTCGAGCATATCAAAGTCGAAACGCCGTTCGGCAGCCCCAGTTCTGATATATTGACCGGAAAAATGGGCGAAAGAAAAATAGCTTTTTTGAATAGGCACGGCAAAGGGCATCGTTTTTCACCGAGCGACGTGCCATATCGGGCAAATATATACGCACTAAAGAAAATCGGGGTAAGGACACTTATAGCTACGGCTGCAGTGGGGTCTTTGCAGGAGCAGATCAGGCCCGGCGAGCTTGTTATTGTCGAACAGTTTATCGACAAGACCGTTCGCCGTGAAAATAGTTTCTTTATTGACGCAGCCGCGGTCCACTGTGAATTTGCGAATCCTACATGTGCCGAACTTAATAAATTCATCGCCGCTGCAGCCGAGAATCTAAAAGTCAAAACGCATCACGGCGGAACTTATGTCTGTATGGAAGGGCCGCAGTTTTCCACGCGAGCCGAATCAATTATGCACCGGCAGTGGGGCGGCGACTTGATCGGAATGACAGCCATGCCGGAGGCAAAACTTGCCCGTGAGGCTCAAATCTGCTATTCGCTTATAGCTCTTGCCACCGATTATGACTGCTGGAAGCCACAAGCCGAAAAAGACAAGCACGAACTGTTAAAAGAGATAATCGGTAATTTACAATCGGCGACCAATAATTGCCTCGAACTGGTTAGGGCGGTTTTGAAGGGGAATTTTAAGCTGGTCAATGACGAGTGCTCCTGCCGAAAGAGCCTTGAACTGGCTGTATGGACACAGGATGAACAAATAAGCGAGACAGACAAAGAAAAACTAAAATTACTTTTTGATTAATACCGATAAAGACGTAGAAATAAAGATTTAGAAATGAAAGGGTATATAATGAAGAAAAATCTTATATGGACAATAGCTGGTTGTGCGTTTTTTTTCTTATTATTACAGGGTTGTCAAAAACAGCAGGCAGCAAAAACCGATAGCACCGGCTCAAATACCGACAAAATGGTCAAGCTGATCTTCATAGAGAATGAGCAGTTAAAACAGCAGCTTGCACAAGCTCGAAACGAAATGGAATTGCAAAAATCACTCGTGAACGATGCTCAAGCCGAAAAGCAGAAATTGGCCGACGAGATAACTAACCTGCAGGAAACGGTAAAAACCAAAATTGAACAAAATGTTAATGATATTCTCGAATTTGTATTGGAGCAGAACAGCGAATTTAGGGATAAAATCGCTGCCCTGGAAGAACAATTAGCCGCAGCCAAGGTCCAGCAGGACATTGATGAACCGCCGATTGCTCAATAACATCATGTAGTTTTTGCTGCGTGATGGCAGATTTTGTTTACAGTTTCAAGCACATCCGGATTTTCAGGATGTGTTTTTTTTATTGCGGATGCGACTAGGCCTACGAACATTGGTTGCGGGCGCAGCGGGCGTGAGGTCAGGCATGGATGAGATTGAGTACCCATAAAGAATGGATGATCTGGCAGCTCAAGTATCTGCATTATCGGCTGATTGGGAGCCTTGCCGGAAAAGACAAGGCCGGCCTCTTCAAGACGATCGATGTATTTGGGGTCAACTTCGTAGCGGTGTCTGAAACGCAGCCGCACGATATCCTGCTCGCCAAAGAGCTTATGTGCGAGGGTATCGGGTTTTAGCTCTATGTCTTTGCCGCCAAGACGCATATTGCCGCCGAGGCCTTCGATCTGTTTCTGTTCTGGAAGAATATCAATTACCGGATATGGTGTATCGGGCACGATTTCAGTACTGTTGGCATTCTTCAAGCCGCAGACATTTCGAGCAAATTCGATGACAGCCATCTGGAAACCGAGGCAAAGCCCCAGATAGGGCAGGTTATTTTCACGAGCATAGCGAACGCAGCTTATTTTGCCCTCAGTTCCGCGAGTGCCGAATCCGCCGGGGACGATGATACCGTCAACGTCTTTTAGGTGTTCGGCGATATTTTGGTCGGTTATATTAGTGGTGTCTATCCATTTTATATTGACCTTGCAGCCAAGCCAGATACCAGCGTGTTCCAGTGCGTTTATGATAGAGGCATAGCTGTCACGGACGGAAGTATATTTTCCGGTGATGCCGATAGTGACTTTGCAGTTTTCGGTATAGATTCGGTCGGTGAAATCGCTCCATTTAGCCCATGCGCGGCGTTCTTTACGAAGGTCGGTGCGATCCTCTATTTTTAGAAGTTTTAGAACTTCAAAATCAATGCCGCTTTCGCGAAGTGCGGATGGAATCATATAGATGCTTTCCGAATCGTGCATACTGAAGACCCGCTGGAGAGGGACGTTGCTGTAAACGCTTATCTTCTGGCGAGCTGTCTCACCGACGGGGTTGGATGCGCGGCAGGCGATAATGTCCGGCTGAATACCGGTTTGCATAAGCTGCTTTATGCCGAGCTGCGCGGCTTTGGATTTTTGCTCTCCAAGGGTCTTTGGTTCAAGTATATAAGTCAGGGCGACAAAGCAGCAACTGTTGGGACCTTCCTCGTAGGCAAGTTCACGCATGGCTTCTATATAATAGGCATTTTCCAAATCGCCGACGGTGCCGCCTATTTCCACGAAAACTATATCGGCATCGGAATCCATAGCAAGCTGGCGAAGTTTGAGTTTTACTTCGCCGGTAACATGCGGGATCATTTGAACATCTCTGCCGAGATAATCGCCATGTCGCTCTTTGAAAAGGACGGATTTGAATATCTGGCCGCTGGTTGCGAAATTCGCCCCGCTTAAGTTCTGGTCAAGCATTCTTTCGTAGGTCCCCAAGTCCATATCGCATTCCATTCCATCGTCGAGGACGAAAACTTCGCCGTGACGAAATGGATTTAGAGTGCCTGAATCGATATTCAGGTATCCTTCAAGCTTTATAGGAGTAACTTTCAGTCCTTTATCCTGCATCAGTTTCGCAAGACATGACGAGAAAATTCCCTTGCCCAGCCCGCTCATTACCGTACCGAGCACAATTATATAACGCGTTTTTCCCTTGCGATATCCCTTGGGGATTGGTGAAAAGAATTCGTTTTCAGTTGAAACGTCACGAACCGATGCAAGCAGTTCACTATTTTTCATAACTTACCTTTTTGCTACAGAGGTTTTTATTTATTTTAAAGCCACAGAGAACACAGAGTTCACAGAGAAAATTTTATTTGGAATTATTTTTTGTATCGTCATCTGTCCGCCCAGTTATCGTCAAACCAGATTCGTGGTACTCCTACTTTCTTTGCTGTTGTCCCTAACATATCCTGTATATCATAAAACTTTTTTGCTTCATCAATCTTCTTAATCCTATCGAATCCTAACTCTACACCGCATTTTTTAAGGGTACTCATAATTTGACTGTCAATAGGGCAATAGAGCCAATATTTGACTTTGTCTATATCGTTTTTAAGAAAATATTCCCTATGCATTACAATATCATGCAGATAAAGGCACAGAATCTTTGTAGCATGCCCCCATTTGTACCCTGGATAAATTCGTGTATTTCCATTATTGGTCTCGTGGATTTTTTTTGCCAAAACATTAAGCTGGTTTTCAAACCAATTTTTGTAATCTTGTTCACTTTGCAAATGTATGATTTCATCTACCGGAAGTTGTTCGAGTATGGGCCAAACTTGTTCTTTTGAACCTTTTTCTAAAACTCTGCCTACTGATGAACCAATTGTAGAACGTGCTAACCTTGAACGAATGGCTTTTTTGTGATTTTCATTTATGTGACGATATTTTTCTTCAAGCGAAATAGTTTTAGTTTTGTTTTTCATTTTCTCTGTGAACTCTGTGTCCTCTGTGGCTGAATTAGTCATAATGAAACTCGTTTAACACCCTCTATTAACGTTTTTTCGCCGAAATTTATTATTAAACCTCTTTTTAAATTTGTTGCCTTAAGATATGAAAGTGTCTGAGCCAATGCAACATCCGGCGTTTTGGAAAGTGATTTTATTTCTACAACTACGCTATTTTCTATAAGTAAATCAAGTTTTTGTCCCTTGATGATGACGCCTTTATAATGCAAATCGCATCCAACCTGTCTTTGATAATTTATTTCGCGAAGTTTTAGCTCATGACACAAAGCTTCTTCGTAGATGGATTCCAACAATCCGGGTCCAAGTACCCTGTGCACTTCGATTGCAGCCCCGATGATTTTTTTCGTCAACTCATCACTCATTTAATAATCTCTGTGATCTCTGTGTCCTCTGTGGCTTTTTTGTATCGTTCGACGAAGGCTTGATATTGTTCCTTTGTGTCGATGCCTTCGGCAAAATGCTCTACTTTTCCGACTATAATATCAAATCCATTTTCGAGGACGCGAAGTTGCTCGAGTTTTTCGATTTTTTCAAGGCGGCTTTGCGGCAGGGCGGTTAGTTTAAGTAAAAAATCCCTGCGATAAGCATAAATTCCCAGATGCCGCAGATAATTGTTTATATCGCCTATGCCGCCGCTGTCTCTGTCATAGGGTATTGCCGAACGTGAAAAATATATGGCACCGTGGTTTTCGTTCAAAATGACCTTTGCCACATTAGGGTTTTTGATTGTTTCAATATCAGAAAATGCTGCCGCTAAAGTAGCCATAGGGCAGCTTGGATTTTGTAACATAAGGTCTGTTAGATAATCGAGCGATACCGGATCGATCTCAGGCTCATCGGCTTGTATGTTTATTATTATGTCGGCATTGATGTTGGCGACAGCCTCCGCGATGCGGTCGGTTCCGGAATTATGGTTGGTGGATGTCATAACACATTCCGCACCGAATGAGTCACATGCTATTTTGACTCTTTCGTCGTCAGCGGCAACGAGAATACGATCGATCTTTTTTGCCTTTTTAGCCCGTTCATAAGTGTGCTGGAGAAGGAATTTTCCGGTTTCGCGGGCGAGTACCTTGCCTTCAAAACGGCTCGAAGCATACCGAGCTGGCAAAACGCCAACAACAATCGGTCCGGTTCTAAATTGTTTATTTCTATCAGCCATAGCTTAACCGGCTCAAGGTCTCCTGTGAGAATTAGAAAAATACGTCAATCTTTAGTCAGGTTCATGCCGTCGATGCTGTTGACAGCCGAAATCTAACTGGAATTGTATAATATGAAACCCGGATTGATTTGTCAAATGCAAAGGAAAAAAAGAAGGGTGAAAGACGGGATTCGAACCCGCGACCCCTAGATCCACAATCTAGTGCTCTAACCAGCTGAGCTACTCTCACCACGATTTAAGGAATTTTATTATCCAGAGGCAGCAATGTCAATGTTTTTCACGCTTTGGTTAAAATGTCCCAATTGTCCGTAAAAAGGGGATGAAAAATCTAAAAAACAATGATATTTGCTTGAAAAATAAAGGTATTAGCTGTAAATTACGAAAATAGCTTGATTTTGGCGGTGTTTTTTATAGAATTCGCCAAAGCTTTCGGGCAGGTAGCTCAGTTGGTAGAGCAATGGACTGAAAATCCATGTGTCGGCGGTTCAAATCCGCCCCTGCCCATTTATTTAAAGTCTTATTTTCAATGAACTTACAACCCACATCTTTTTTCTTACAGTGCCCAAAACAGCCATTTTACTCCCGTACCGTACAAATATTCATTCGAGCTTAAATCCTTGCTCTTTAACAATTTAATATTCAGAAGTTGGGCTGTAGCATGCTGACATTTTTCCGGTTTTCTTATGAAGAATTCCAAAAAGCATTGAAAAACCGCCATTTGGCTACAAAGATTGGCACAATGCATCTGTCAGTAGGCATCGAATTCCAACATTGAAGCCCTCCTGCCAATTCTTATGCCGCTAACCTGTGATAAGATTTCAACAGTCCGCCAAGTCGTTCGACACATTGGATGTCAGCATTTTCATCAAGTTCATGTTTGGGCTCAATGATTCGGCCTAGTGATTGATGAATTCTCTCATGATGATAATACTGCTGAAAGTGATTTAATGTGTATTCAAGTTGTTTGACAGAAGACAGTATCAAGTAATTCAAACACTCATATTTGACTGTTTTCACGAAACGCTCAGCGATGGAATTCAAGTCTGGACTTTTTGCTGGAAGCTTGATCGGTTCGATGCCAGAGCTCCGAAGTATGTCATGAAATCCTTCTGTTCTATATAACGGATCTCGATCATGGATCAGATAGCGTTTGCCTTTTAGAAATCCATCGTCACAATCGGTAAGGATTCGAGCAACCTGCTTCATATACTTACCATCTGGCTGTAGCTTGATGGGTGCAAAGAAGACTTTTCTACTTGAAAACTCAATCACAAAGAAAACTGTACAACGAACCAGTTTACGCCCTGCCAGAAGCTCAATCGTAAAGAAATCACAAGCAGTCATGACATCCCAATGGCTTCGAAGAAATTCATGCCATGTTGATCTTACCGTCAGATCAGGCTCAGGATCATAACCGTTCTCAATAAGAATATTTTTGACAGATGTTTTACTGATCTTCTTGAAGCCGAGATACTCAATTTGATCAGTTATTTTCTGGAAACCCCAACGAGGATTTTCTTCCTTGAATTTGATGACAAGAGCCACGACCTCTGGGGTGATTTGCGGCCTCCCTGGTTTCGAGCGATTATGACTTCCATCATACTTTTCAGCAATGAGTTTGCGATACCAACGCATCACAGTATCAGCCGTAAATAACTCGGTGCATTGCTCAAGCATTTTTCGGCTGAGGCGTTTCGCTTTGGCAGCAATCCTCATTCGTTGACTATTCGTCAAGATAATTCGCTTGTTTTGCTTTTCCTGATGTTCAACAAGCACACGAACTTGTTCCCGGAGATAGTCAATCGCCTTGTAAAGTTCTTTGTCAATGCAATAGGCGATACAACCGACCAATGTAATCCATAATTTTTGTTTCATAGTAGCCAAATACTAACAAATCAACAGAACATCTGCAATAATGTTCGCCCGAGAGGTTCTTAAATATCTGTTTTCAAAGAGCTTATGAGAAAGGAATATTTGTACCGTGCGCCGATAAAAAAATCGCCATCCCATGGGATGGCAGACAAAGGAAAACATGACCAAGGAAAGACTATATGACAAAATGTGCGAAAAATTCTTGACACTCCCTGCACTTTTTGATTTCCTGTAAAACTTGCCTCCAGCATTTTAATTTCCGGCTGTTCAAATTGAAAATCGTAAATCGAAAATTGCTATGCGATTATGGAATTGAGAAAAATGTTCCATACCGGCTGTAAACTGTGAACATTATGAATGCTCCAGCAGCCAGTACGGCTAAAAAGGCTAATCCCAAAAGAACTGTATATATGTTATTAGAGGTAGCGCCCTTTGGTCGTTGTTGTCCGTTCGGCATTGTTATATCCCCTTATCTTTATTAAAGGTTCGTGGAAGCCAGATCGCCGGGTTTTGGTGTTTGCTGAACGAGGTCGAGCTTTCCGACAGATTCGTTGGAATCGGATTCGGTAACGACCAGATCGGCGATAAACTGATTTTCGCGGACAATATGAAATCTCATACCTTCCTTTACGCCGTCAGCAAGCCCCAGAGAAATCGAAGCGAGATTATTATTCACATCGACGGCTACAATCTTGCCCTTCAGGTTGATCTGGTAGCCGATTGGCGGAACCGGAGCAGCCTTGTCGATAGGAAGTGTTACTGGAAGAGGCTCAAAGGCTGTGCGATCTGTTGGACTGAGCATTTGATCCAGTTTGTTTTGCATCGCGACTTTTTGTTCTTCGAGCCCGCGTTTTTCTGCTTGAAGTTGGTCAACAACCGCCATTTTTTCTACCAGAGCTGCTGTGGTTTCGTTGAGTTCTTTTTGAAGTTTAGTGGACAGTGCCTCAATCTCTTTTAGTTGGGATTGTTTCGCCTCAAAAAGCTCGGTTTGTTTCTGGGCTGTCAGGCTGGTGGTTTCGACGGAGCTTGCCATAGCCGAGATCTTATCTTCTTTATCGGCTATCAGCCTCTGAGCATCCTTCAGGTCGCCCTGAGCGGCTGAAAGCTGAGTTTGAAGAGTTGATATTTGCGATTGAAGCCCAGCAACCTTATTGTCGAAATTGGCTGTTTTTTCTTCGAGTTGTTTCTGGGCGTTCGCTGCCTTGGAACGCTCCGAGTCAAGCTGCTTTTTGGTCTGCTGAGCCGTTTCCTTGTAATTTTCGGCGTTTGCGACGTACGTAACAACCGTTCCGCAGAGAAAAAGGACACCCGCAGTTACCAAGATGATAAGAACTTTTGTAAGAGTACTCAACGCTAACTCCTTTCATAATAATATTATGACACAAGTTTATTAAATAAGCTATGACCCTATATTTTAGCCTTAAAATCGCCTAAGGTCAAGTTAAATCCGGCGAATTTGGCAATTTAGGCAACTGATATTATCACCTTTTTTGCGAATTTACACAGTTAAAAACGGCTTTTGCGGCAGCGAGGCGAACGAATTTTGAATTATCCGCAAGCAGTTTAGGCAAAAAATCGGTCAAATCCGACGTCGCGATCTCGCCTGTGGCCAATGCCGCCAGCACTCTTATCCTTTCTATCCCTTCTTCGTCCAAATGAGGGGGTAACTTTCCCTGCAAAATTTCAAGAACCTGTGGTGCTCCGACAGTATCGCCGAGCATACCAAGCTGTTCTGCGGCGATAAGACGGACTTCGGCGACATCGTCATCCAACACAGTGTAAAGAACATCCTTTGCTTTTCGCGTTCCGAGTGCTCCCATTCCCCGTACCCCCATCGCCCGGTCATCGGCATAAGTGCTTATAAGCATTGCCCACAGTTTTGTGAAAACCGATTCGTCACCGAGACGCGCCATGGCCTCCACAGCCTGAAAACGTACTTTATCATCGGAATCGGCGTCTTTCAGCACCCAATTAAGAGGTTTTAGTGCCCGGGTGTCTCCGGTTTTGCCTAAAAGCTGCGTGGCATTGGCACGGACAGTCTGGTCCTTATCGATAATAGCCTGACCGAGGATATTGAAACCTTCCGATGAGCCAAATTTTGCGAGGGCGAAACCAGCTGCTATGCGGACATTATGGTCGGGATCTTCGAGCAGTTTTTTGATAATTTCTTTGGTCTGTGAATAGCCGGTATCCCCTATGGCAACGGCAGCGGCAAAGCGGACGGGAACTATTGGGTCCTTAAGCATGGCGGTCATCCTGGGGTAGTATTCGACTTTTTTGGTTGATGCGATGACCTCGACAGCATTGGCGCGAATTCGTGGATCAGTGTCAGAAAGAGCCAGATCAATGATCTTTTCAGCCTGCGGGAGCAGGTTTTCATATTTTGCCGAAAATAACTGAGCGGCTCGCAGCGATTGTCCGCAGCCGAAAAAAAACGCCGCAGAAGCCATGAAAACGATTGAAAATGCTAACGATTTGCTTGTTAATTTCTTAATCATTTTGCCCTCTTTTTATTTTTTTTGAAAAACCTTTCAGCAGGCACAGCGATAAGCACGATGAGAAAAAACACCGCACAAATAAGATCGAGCCACCGGCCATACCGGCTGAAAAATGTTATCCTCTTATCTATCGGCATTTTATCGGCAAAGTATCCAGCAACGGCATTTCTTTGTAAAGCTTCGACAGGCAAACTTCCGTCGATATAGCCGTCAACAACTCGCCCTGTACTGTCAATAACGCAACTTATACCAGTATTGACACTTCTCAATATCGCAAGACGATTCTCTACCGCTCGAAAAACACAGGCGGCAACATGCTGGGCAAGCTCGGTGCTGGCTAAAACTTTTTTTTGCTCGAAGCGGACGAACCAACCGTCGTTGCTTATATTGACAAGAAAATCCACCTGCTTTTTGCCATCCTTCGCAATCGCGAATCGACGAGCGATATACGGGACGGTATCTTCATAGCAAATCATTACGCCGAAATGCAGCGGCGGTTCAGAAGGAGCGGTGTAAATATCAAAAATGGTAAAATTTTTGCCATAAGACAGCGAATAATCATAATCATAGGGGGTGAATGACATCAAAATATTATACAGCCACGGAGCCCTTTTTTTGAAAGGTACGACTTCGCCGAAGGGAACAAGATGAATTTTGTCGTACTGACGGGGCGATTTTGTGCTGTCAGGGCGATATAGAAAGGCGGAATTATAGCGTTTTACAAGGTCAATGCTCAAATCCGGTTCGACTTGCGGCTGGGCGCCGTAAGCTCCTATAAGCAGATACGAATTACTGTCAGCGGCGTGCTGGCGAAGCTTTTTGTCGAAGAGTTTGTATTCATGGTCTTCACCGAGCAGATTCAGAACTCGAGGGTCGAGATTGGCCATGACCATAGTTTCCGGCCAGACGATAAGCAGGGGGTTTGATTCGGCGGCTTTGTTGCTTATAGGGATTAGTTCGTCGAATATTTCATTTTCGGTTTGCCCTGTTTCGGTTGATTCTTTTACAGATTGCGGGACGTTTGACTGAACTGCCGCGACTATAGGGCCGGCTGTGGTATAGTCGGGGGTCTGTAAAATGCGCCAGCGACCATAAAAAAATGCGGATGCAAGTGCTGCCAAAACGAAAACGGTTTTTAAAAAGGCAGCTAATCCAAATGAATGTTTTTGGCGGACAGCAATGATAAATTCCGCCAAAAGTGCATTGACCAGTGCTATAAGCAGACTCAAGCCAGCCGTACCGAAGATGTCAGCCATTTGAATGAGCGGGAGGTTTTCAAATTGGCTGTGGGCAAGAAGTCGCCAGTTTAAACCGCCCAGAAAAAATCCCTGCAAGCGTTCAGCAGCAACGAAAAATATGGGGGCGGTGACAAATATCGGCAGGCCTTTGGAATAAGCGAAACGGATGGCTATAACAACCAGCGGCCACAGCAGGGCGGTATAAAGACAAAAAGCGACCCATCCAGCAATCGTTATGGGGACAAGATAGTAGAGATTGCCAAGCCAATAAACGGCGGAGGCAATGAAAGAGGCGATCAGTAGATATTTTGTGTTTATGGGCGAAACGGTTACAAGCAGAAACGGAACAAGGGCTATCCACGCCAGAAATGAAAGATGAAAGGGGGGCTGAATAACGGTCAGCGAACCGGCGCAAAAGGCGAAAGCAAGAAAAGCGAACAGCAGATTTTTAGCGGAGTCTTTTTTCAAATTTTTATTTCTAAAATAGGTTATCGATTTTTTGCATGCCTTTGTTTTGTCTGCAAACATTTGTTCTATCTGTTTTGGCCGCTTGATTGTTCCAATAATCAAGTTGCAAATTCTCCAGAGCGGCGGCGATGGTTTGCATGTTGTGTTTTTTGCCGTTGTTCATTCTTAGATTAAATTGATTTGTAAACAAGCTGAGCAGGTTTTGATTGTTTACGATTGAAGCGGTGGGAATATTCATATCTGTAAAAAGACGTTTAAGTTCAGTGATTTCCAGCGGGGTAAAAGAGAGAAACAGGTTCTTTGATTCTGATTCCTTTAGAGCTTCAATGCGTTTTAGTGCGTTTTGGGCGTAGTCTTGAGACAGTTCTGTACCAAAAAAGTTTCTGTTAAGTTGTACCGTCGCCGCTGCGGTAGTACCGGAACCCATAAACGGGTCAAGCACGGTATCGCCGGGGTTGGAACTTACAGTTATGATACGTTTTAGAACGCTTTCAGGCATTTGGCACGGGTGCCAGCCTTCACGTTCCTTGAATGTACCGCAGATACGGGAGAACTGATTCCAAACATCATCGGGCATTTTGCCTCTTGAATCGGCACGTTTATCATTGTAGATGAGCTGCCTGTCGGAAGGGACGCGGACGGCAAAATCGTTAAAGGTAAAATTCTTCTTGTCGTTAACGAAGTAAAAAATATGGGTGTGGGCGCGGGCGAATTTTGCTTTTGTCTGCTGGCCGAATGTGTAGTGCCAGATTATCCAGTTGCGAAAGATCAGGCCGAGGTCCTCGGCTATTAGTTTTAACTGTGCGGCGTAGTCGTCGCCAATGGCTATGTAAAATGAACCGTAAGGTTTTAGAACATTTTTGCAGGCTTTTATCCAGTCGCGGGACCAGTCGAGATAGTTTTTGCTTTTGACCTTGTCGTGGTATTTATCATATTGGTAGCCAATGTTGAACGGCGGGTCGGCAAAGACCAGGTCGGCGAACGGTTCTTCGATTCCCGACAGTATTTCAATGCAGTCGCCGCACACGATTTTATTCAGGTACTTATCCATAGCGACATCATACGGATTGCGGGGGATATTTCAATAACAGACAGAAATTTGCCTTGACTCTGAAAAGCAGATATTTTGCGGCAATAACTACATTTTGGGTTCAATGGTTTTCTGTTCACGAAAAACCTTACCAGAAAGATAATCGGTAAATACCACCTTGACCGTGAGTGGCGAATCGTAATTGGCGATTTTTCCAGCGATATTAAAAACAAGGCGATAATTATTCGAGAATAGTGATACCCACAGCTTCTTCAATTCAGTGGCGGATACATTCCATTCGCCCAAAAGGGCTTCGTTGGGTGATTTATTAAGATCCCAGAGTTGGATATCGACCTGGCCTGCGGCTTTAATGCTGTCACCGGTATTGTCAATAGGCTGGACATATACGATAAGCGATTCGATTTTTCCATCCTCGTCCTTATCGTAAAGGTTGGAGAAAGCCCCGATATGAACATTTTCCAGGTCATAGAGGCCTTCAAGACGCTTATTGGAGTCGAGCGTGCTCAGAACCTCGACTTGGTCGGCAAGCTGGGTGTTTTGTTTCTGGCATGTTTCAAGCTCATACTTGAATTCAGAGTTTTTAATTTTCAGCTGATCGATATGTTTAGACTTTTGTGTGCAGGCTCCATCGCAGCCGGAAAAGACAAGCAAACTAACTGCTGATAAAAGTATGACAAATCTCATTTTGCAATCCCCCGTAAAGGATTTTAAAATTATAAAAACTGGATTCCCGCCTGCGCGAGAATGACAGTGCTGATTTTTATTCTTCGTCTTTTTTGTGCTCCCCAATTATTTCAGGGGCTTTCTTTATTATTTTGTCGGCAAGACCGTAATTGACGGCTTCATCAGCTTCGAGCCACAGGTCACGGTCGCAGTCTTTTTCGATCTTTTCGACGCTTTGCCCAGTGTGGTTTGACAGTATCTGATAGAGCCTGTTGCGAAGACGGATGATTTCTTTGGCTTGTATATCGAGGTCCGTCGCCGTGCCTTCGAGAACGCCTCCGATAAGCGGCTGATGGAGCAGTACGCGTCCGTTGGTCAGTATAAATCTTTTATTGGGCGTTCCGCCTGCCAGCAGGACAGAACCCATGCTTGCGGCCTGGCCTACGCAGTAGGTGGCAACATCACAGCGCAAAAACTGCATCGTATCGTAAATAGCAAGTCCAGCGGTGATGGAACCGCCAGGAGAATTTATGTAAAAGTGGATATCGCTTTTGCTGTCCTCATTGCTTAGGAAAAGAAGCTGTGCCACGACGAGATTTGCGGTTGTGTCGTCCACCTGTCCGCCGAGGAAAATGATCCTGTCTTTGAGCAGCCGCGAGTAGATGTCGTAAGCGCGTTCTGTTCTTCCACTTTTTTCTATAACTATCGGTACAAGCTGATTTATTTCCATCATTTTTCCCCTGTTTTTGTCCCGGGTTGTGTTTTATCTTGTTTTTTTTCCTTTTGTTCTTCCTCTTTGAGCACCTCGTCGATGAGTCCCCACTGATGGGCTTCCTCGGCGGTGAGGTATCTATCTCTTTCGGTTTCCGAGGCGATCTCTTCGATAGACTTGCCGGTGTGCCTGGCAAGTATCTTGTTGATCGTATCTTTTGCCTTTAGGATTTCCTCTGCTTGTATCTTGATATCGGCTGCCTGGCCGCCGACACCGCCCCATGGCTGATGCAGCATTACCTTTGCGTGCGGAAGGGCGTGACGTTTGCCCTTTGTACCGGCTGCGAGGATAATAGCCGCACCGGATTGTGCTCTGCCTATACAATATGTGGCGACGGGCGAACTGATAAAACGCATTGTATCATAGATAGCCATCGTATCGTCAACAGTTCCGCCAGGGGAGTTGATGTAAAGGCTTATCTCGCTTGAGCGTTTGAGGTTATCCAGATAGAGCAGCTTCATTATAACCTCGGCTGCGCGTGCGTAGGAAATCTCGCCGATAAGAAAGACGATGCGGTTTTCGAGCAGCATATCGTCGAGACTCATCTGGCGATACCGCTGGTATTGGCCGTACTGGTTGTAAATCTCGTTCATGCCAGATGCTTCCATCTTAGTGACCGTTTTGCCGGGATGGTTTATGAACATTTATAGCCCCTTTTACTTTTTTGTTTTCACCATTTCATTGTCTTATTCGGATTTTTTGGGCGATGGCTTTTTAGTCTTTTTCACTTTTTTTTCTTCTGAATCGTCGTTTTCTTTGGTTTTTTCAGGTTTTTTCGTTGTTTTCTTCGTTTTTTTCTGTTTTTCTTCGTTTTTTTCCGTTTTTTCCGGTTCAATTTCGCTTATTTTGGCCGATTCAAGCAATTTTTCGATACATTTCTGCTCCCTTATCTGGACGCCCATTTGGGCGAGCGAGCCGTTTCTCGCCATCTCTTCACGGAGGCGTTCCGGCCGCTGTTTTTGCTGGATAGCCGTTTGAGCGATCTGTCCGTTGATCTCTTCTTCCGTGACCTCAATACCCAGTTCGTCGGCTACCTTGTCCATGATGAAGAAGGTTTTTAATTGTTCCTTGGCCTGCTCTTCGCTGGATGATTTGAGTTCTTCCATTCGCTCTTCTATCTGCTCTTTGGGCAGCCCGCGCCGCAGCAGACTGATGTACTGCCGCTGCAGAATGTTTGCGGCTTGTTCGGATACGACGGATGTCGGCAGGTCAAAATTAGTGTTGTCGAGCATATAGCGGTATAGCTGTTCGCTCATTTCGGAGCGAACCTGCTGTTCGAGATTGGCTTCAAGTCTCTCTCTGATGCGGTCGCAGAGTTCCTGTTCATCCTCGACCCCAAGCCTCTTGAGGAGATTTTCATCGAGGTCAGCAGGTTTGAGGTGTTTTATTTCCTTGATGTCGAGGGTAACATCCACTTTTTTTCCGCGATATTCTTCTTTGAAATAGGTCTTTGGGACTTCTACGGAGATATTTTTAGTATCACCTGATTTTGCCCCTATGAGCAGTTCATCGAGATTCTCGACGGGAATATCGCCGACAAAACCGTTTTTGCGGACGGTCATCTCGGTGTTGTCGAGTTTTTCGTCTTCCTCAACACCTTCTATTTTAAGGATGGCATTGGCTACGATCTGGTCGTTTTGTTCTATTTTTCCATCTTGTTTCGGCGTCCATACACCGGCGTATTTGCGGAATTGCTCGATCTCGCCATCGACCTGCTCATCGGTTACAACGTGTTTGGGCTTATTGATTTCTATGTCGGAGAGTTTGGGCAGGTCGAATTCAGGTCTGACTTCGACTTCAAACTCAAATTTGAGCGAGCCTGTTTGGGGCAGTTCAATTTTTTCCGGGTCGATATCAGGGTCGCCAAGAGTCTTAATCTCGTTATCCTTAATGGCCTCGTCACTTGCTTCGGCCAGCAGCTTGAGCTTAACCTGCTCGGCTGTTTCTTTGCCGAATCTTTTTTCGAGAAGGCGGCGTGGTGCACGCCCCTTGCGAAAACCTGGAAGAACGGCTTCTTTGCGAAGGTCCGAATATTGGGCATCAAAGACTTTGGTTATCTTTTGTTCAGGTATTTCTACGATGAATTTCTTTTTGCATGGGCCGCAATCCTCTATGGATACGATATTTTTGATCTTTTCGGTCTTTTCGGCATCAGTTTGCTGATCCATTGTACTTCTCCTTATAACCATTAAGCGTTTTTTACAAACAAAAATGGCTCAAGGGCAAAATGCCCTCAGCCACGGCGAACTCATTTTCCGGTCATCGGACCGGTCCAAGCATATCGGCAACCAACGCCCAAACTATTCTTTTTAGCCGGTATCTTACCGATACTATTACAGTGCATAAGGCATAAAACATAAAATCTTACTTACGCTCTTTGGCCTTATGCTTTTGCCAACAGCGGGTGATGAGACTTGAACTCACGACATTCACGTTGGCAACGTGACGCTCTACCACTGAGCTACACCCGCGATCGGCATTAGTATAAATGGGGATTTAGAGGTTTTCAAGTGCCTTTTTAGAAAAATTTACTTTGAAAAGCTCAAATTTGGCGATTGGATGATCGAACAGGTTGCAAAGCAGGGCGGTTTTGTGTAAAATCCGACTTTCCGGAGCAGTGGCAGAGTGGTTGATCGCGACGGTCTTGAAAACCGTTTTACCGCAAGGTAACGGGGGTTCGAATCCCTCCTGCTCCGTTTTTGTTTTACAAAAACGGAGAGCAGAGAATCTATTCTTCCTTTTTATAGACTTCGAGCGAACTGGGTTCAGCGACTTTGCGATAACCGATGGCCTTTATTACCTCAAGCACTTCTGTCCATGTAGGGAATGGGCGCTGGTTTTGGCGTCTGTATGAATCAATAGCTATAAGGAACTGGAATTGTTCATCGGTCATCTGTCCTTCTTCGGCAAGCTTTCGAGAATCGCTTCTTCTTTTTCCCGGTCCGCGGCGTCTGTCAAGGCCAAGCCGGCGGTCAACAACGCTTGCTCCGCGTTCCTGTGGCGTACATTTTTCTTTCATTGGGCGTCTTTCTTAAAGTTCATTAGAATAATCATCTAAAAAATCGTCATTGAAGCTGTCATCGTCTTCGTCAGCATAGTAGAAATCGTTGCAGCACTTTTCGGACTCAATGATTACCAATGCCTCATCGAAGAACTGCTCAGGAACCATAACAGCGATACCGTCATGGTCATAATCACTATGTTCATTGATAACAACAGGGATGTCGCTTGCAGTGAGGATGTTTTCGTATTGCCTTGCCTGCTGCATGGATTCGGTATGAACAACCGTTTCCAGATGTGTCAAATTTTTAGTTTTTTTGGCCATACTGATTTTTTCCTAAAAATTTTATTTTTTTCTTCAATTTTTTCGTCAGATTCGCAAGAGGGTATAACCAGTATTTAAAAAAAATCAGACAATTATGATGGCGTGTTTTCTGGTTTTGGCGGCAGTTTATAGGACGCAATCGGCTTGTGTGCTTCAAAAGGCAAAAGGGGCGTGGGCGTAAAGGCCTTAATAAAAAGTGTGTTTATAGGTTAAAAATCGGGTATTTACAGAGATTTTATACAGCCCAAGGGAGTAAAAAACCGATTTAATTACTAACTCATATAAGCTGAAGATGATTTTACTAAAGCGTTACTGTGTACCGCCGATAAAAGGTGGATTGACTTATTCGCAGTTTCGCATTTGGAGTATAAATGGACGTACTTGTCTTACAGGAAGCCCACATATGAAAGTTTTTATGCTGGGCTGGGAATTTCCGCCTTTTATTAGCGGGGGGCTGGGGACTGCTTGCCTGGGTCTGACCAAGGCAATGGACCAGATCGGGCTGAAGGTTACCTTCGTGCTGCCGCGGGCTATTGACGGCGCTATGGCTTCACATGTCAAGCTATTAAGTCCGTCTTCGATTCGCATGGAGAGGCTGGTAGAAAATGAACAACTTAAAAATGTAAGAGTTCGCACCATCGATTCGCCGCTTTTGCCTTACAGCACACCAGAAAGTTATCAGCAGGTTGTCGAAGAGATGATCAAACGACGCCGTGAATTGCTGGGAATCAAAAGTTATGACAAGCTGCATGTTAGCGACAACTATAGCGGCGATATGTACACCGAGATACATCGTTATGCGGCTATCGCTGCCGAACTTGCCAAAGATGAGGATTTCGACGTTGTTCATGCCCACGATTGGATGACATTCCCCGCTGGCATGGCGGTATCGGCTGTGACCGGCAGGCCGCTGGTGCTTCATGTGCATGCGACTGAGTTTGACCGCAGCGGCGAACATGTCAACCAAATGATATACGATATTGAACGCAAGGGGCTGCACGCTGCTGATAGGGTCATCACGGTTAGTTACTATACGCGGGATATCGTTGTCAGTAAATATGGCGTATGCAGGGAAAAAATAGAGGTGGTGCATAACGGCGTCGATCGAAATGGCAACGGCAATGGCAAAATGACTATTGGCCAGACCAGTATCCGCAAAAACGAAAAAATCGTATTATTCCTCGGTCGGATTACTATGCAGAAAGGGCCGGAATATTTCCTTCAAGCAGCTAAAAAGGTTCTTGATGTTATGGATGACGTCAAATTCGTTATGGCAGGCTCCGGGGATATGATGCAGCAGTCGATAGAACTTGCCGCCCAGCTTGGCATTGGCAGCAAGGTACTGTTTACCGGATTCTTGCGGGGCGATGATGTGAGCAAGATTTACAAAATGGCAGATCTATTTGTGATGCCGTCTGTTTCCGAACCGTTCGGACTGGTGCCGCTTGAAGCACTTGATAACGATATTCCGGTAATTATCAGCAAACAAAGCGGCGTTTCTGAGGTTCTAACGCACGCATTGAAGGTTGATTTCTGGGATGTGCGTGAAATAGCCAATCAGATAGTGGCCGTGCTTAAATATCCATCGCTGAAAATGACATTACAGAATCACGGTAATTTTGAGGTCAGAAAACTTCGATGGACGGATTCCGCGGAAAAATGTACCCAAGTATATCGCCAGGTATTAGCGGCGGTAAATTAGATTTAAAAAATTAAGGATGAAATTAAATCCTAAACTCTAATATCTAAATCCTAAATAATGACTAATGACAAAAATTTTAAGGTTCAAAATGAACAGCCGACACCGAATGCTGTTTCAGTCATTTTAAATTTTGGATTTTGAATTTGTTTAGAATTTAGAAATTAGTGCTTAGTGTTTTCAGGTAAAAGGATTTACTTATGGCTTCTGTATGTTTTTACTTTCAAGTTCATCAGCCGCATCGGCTTCGTCATTACACCGTTTTCGATAATCACAGCGACTATTTCGATGATACGAAAAACGCCGCGATTTGTCGCAAGGTATCCGACAAGTGCTATCTGTCGGCAAATCGCCTTATATTGAAACTTATAAATAGATACGGCGGAAAGTTCAAAGTCTCATACAGCATAACCGGAACTGTGCTTGAGCAGTTCGAGCAGTACTGCCCGGAGGTATTAAGCACGTTCGAGGCGCTCGCGCAGACTGGCTGCGTCGAATTCATAGGCGAAACTTATTATCATAGTCTCAGTTTCCTATATTCACAGGACGAATTTGCCCAGCAAGTACAAAAACACACCGAGGCGATAGAGTATTATTTTAGCCATACTCCCAGGGTATTTCGCAATACCGAGCTTATCTACAATAATGATCTTGCCCGGTATATCGAAAAGATGGGGCGGTTTGACGCCATAATCACAGAAGGCGCCGATCATGTTCTCGGCTACCGAAGCCCAAATTTTGTTTATCAGCCAGCCGGGTGCGAAAGATTGAAATTACTTCTGAAAAACTATTCCCTAAGTGACGATATCGCTTTTCGGTTTTCGAACAAGGGGTGGAAGGAATGGCCATTGACAGCCGAGAAGTTCAGTTCGTGGGTCAATGCGGTCAACGGGAACGGAAATATAGTAAATTTATTTATGGATTACGAGACGCTTGGTGAGCATCAATGGGCCGATACAGGCATATTTGATTTCCTCGAACATCTGCCGGAAATGATACTGCGCCATCCCGACAACGATTTCAAAACACCCAGCGAAGTTGTTAAAAGTTATGAGCCGGTCGGCTGGGTCGATGTGCCGCACCTGATAAGCTGGGCGGATATGGAAAGGGATCTGTCGGCCTGGCTAGGTAACGCAATGCAGTCAAACGCTCTGCATGAAGTTTACCGTATAGAGGAAATGGTTAAGCGAAGCGGGGATATGAATATTGTCAAAGACTGGCGTAAGCTACTTACAAGCGACCATTTTTACTATATGTGCACCAAATATTTCAGCGACGGCGACGTGCACAAGTATTTTAATCCTTATGATTCACCTTATGAATCCTATATCAATTTCATGAATGTGCTTGACCACTTGCGTGGCCGCTGCAAGAAAGGCGCCGACAAATCGCAAGAATCAAAAGAAGATTTACCGGAAACCGCTGTTGTTTGAAATCGCCAAGGTGCTTTTTGGCGGGCACACACCGCTTTGAATGTCGATTTATGTAAATGTCAATCTTCTGTTCAGCATTTCAATCCTTGTTAGAGTGTGTATGAAAAGGCTAACATTACCGCCCGGTAACAGTTCTGTCGCCCCTACGGGGCTAAAAATATTGAACATTTTAATCCCACGGCTTACGCCGTGGGCTATTATTCTGTCGCCTCCACGAGGCTCAAACTGCTTTCCATACATGTTCTTAAAAAATCCTTGGTTATGGACATAATGACCAGGTTCAATATAATTACTCAGCCGGATGTATTAAAAAAATTGGAGAACGGCCTTTGAGACCAGAAAAGCTGGCACAATTTGAGAAATGGTACGACCAGTACATAAACACTTTTTACGGTGATGATAAGTACATCAACGCCAATATCCGCCTCAAGCACGACCATGCGCGTCGGGTGGTTGAGGAAATGCGGTATCTGGCTGACTCGTTGGCTCTTGACGAGAACCGAAGACGCATAGCCGAAACGATAGCTCTTTTTCACGATATCGGCAGGTTCGAACAATTTATTCGCTACCAGACATACCATGACCCTAAAAGTATCGACCATAACAAGCTTGGCGTGAAAATCCTCTGTGAGAAAAAAATCCTGGATATCGACATCGCCGAGAGGCAGCTTGTCGAAAAGGCGATAGCCCTGCATGGGACAAAACAATTGCCGACGGATTTATCTGGCGACGAGGCTCTTTTCTGCAAGCTGATCCGAGATGCCGACAAGCTTGATATTTATCAGGTGGTTATTAACGGCTACCGCAGGTACCTGGCCGATCCCGATAATTTTGACCTGGAAGTCGAACTGCCGAACGAACCTTTTGTCAGCCCGGAAATCGTTGAGGCGGTGCTAAATGGCAAGCGGGTTGGTTATGAGTTTTTGAAGACTTGGAACGATATGAAGGTGTTACAGCTTGGGTGGGTGTATGATATTAATTTCGCATCGGCTTTGCGGCGGATAAGAGAGAGAAAATTATTGGAACAAATTGTTGACTTTTTACCGAAAACCCCCCAAATAGAGCAGGTTAAAAAGGTCATTTTTAAGTATATGGATGACCGGATAAAAAATAATGTGAACCTTTAGACAAAAGGACTATTATGAACCAGGTTATTTTGCAGACTCAAATTGCGGGACAACAGCCAAAAAGAGGCAAGGTTCGCGATATTTACGATCTCGGCGATAAAATGATAATCGCTGCGACCGACCGCATCAGCGCATTTGATGTGATAATGAAAAACGGTATCGATAAAAAAGGTATCGTTCTTACCCAGATATCAAAGTTCTGGTTTGAGCATTTAAATTCGCAGATAAAACACCACCTTATTACCGATGATGTCAGCAAATTCCCTGCTCCGTTCAATGAAGCTGCCGACCAGCTTCGAGGACGCAGTATGCTGGTAAAAAAGACCAAGGTTTTGCCGATTGAGTGTGTGGTCAGAGGCTATCTGGCCGGTTCGGGCTGGAAGGAATACCAGCAGAGCCAAAGTGTGTGCGGTGTGAAGCTGCCGGCGGGTTTGAAGCAGTGCAGCAAGCTGCCGGAGCCGATATTTACACCGGCTACCAAAGCAGAACTGGGCGAACATGACGAGAATATCAGTTTTGAAAAATGTGCCGCGGTAATAGGACAAGAAGCCGCAACCTACATTCGAGACAAGAGTATCCTGATTTTCAAGCTTGCCAGTCAGTATGCCGAAAGCAGGGGGATCATCCTTGCAGATACGAAATTTGAATGGGGAGTGGTCGGTTCGGATATTATTTTGATAGACGAGGTGCTGACACCGGATTCGTCGCGGTTCTGGCCTGCGGATAAATACGAGGCGGGAAGGGATCAGGAAAGCTTTGATAAGCAGTTTGTCCGCAACTATCTCGAAAGTATCAATTTTGACAAATCTGGATCGGGGGTGGAATTGCCTGCCGATATCGTCAGTAAGACAAGTGATAAATATATTGAAGCATACGAAAAACTGACCGGCAAAAAATTTGAATTCTGAAAGTAGAAATGCCGGAACATTCTTTGCGAAATACCGCCGGGTTTCAATGGACACAACTGCTGGCGTTGGCGGTTATTCATATTGTTGTGGATATGTACGGGGGTATGCTACCGGCGATATTGCCCGTTATTCAGAATAGCTTTCTATTAAGCCTTACTGCGGCTGTAGCTATCCTTACGGTTTTGAATCTGGCAGCCAATACGTTTCAGATACTTTTAGGGCACATTCGTCCCTACAGCCGCAATCCTCTTTTGCTTCCAGCGGGTCTGGTTTTTACGGCTGCGATCTGTCTTCTTGCGGCAGTTAAAGATTTGCCAGGAGCCTTTTACATAGCCCTATTTTTGGCACTTATCTGCGGCTTTGGGATAGCTATAACGCATCCAGAAAGTCTTCGAGCCGTATATTCACTCGACCGCATCCCGCCGTCGGTGGTAACGAGCATTTTTCTTACCGGTGGTTTTGTGGGTTTTGCCGGCGGCGGCTGGTTAGGGGCTGTTGCGGTTAACTATTTTGGATTAAAAGGATTGTATATTTTTCTTATCCCGCCCCCGATATGCCTTGCGGCAATTTATCTGTTCAGAATACGTTTAGCAGTAGAACCAAAAATAAAACCGCAAAGTACCGAAATACGAATTCCTTTCTGGGATGTTTACCTGATGACTCTTCCGATGACACTTTCTTCGACATTATTGATATCACTTTTGCCGACGTATCTGTATGAGCGTGGTTTTGATCTTGTGTTTGGCGGCTTCAGTACGATGATATTCGGTTTTGGCGGTGCGGTAGGTTCGATTGTTTTTGGGGTTGTAGCACACAAAAAGAGAGAGATGCAAACGGCCATAGCGATTTTGTTAGCGGGAACATTTTTGATGGAGGGGTACTGGTTTCTGGCGGGGTATCGTTCCGCGGTATGGCTGCTGTTTTTCGCGGGTTCATGTGTTGTATCGGCGTATCCGTTAATTGTTACTATGGCACGTCACTCATACGGTTTGAATCTTGGTCAAAGAATGGGATTCATAGTTGGCGGAACGTGGGGTCCGGCAAGCGCAGCCCTGATCCCTCTTGGCTGGGTTGCGGACAATTTTGGAATACATTGGGTGCTGCGGTTTGTTTTTGCAGGCTATCTTTTTTCGGCTATTATAGGCATTTATATTTTAAGAAAATTCGCACACAAGACACTTTCGACGAGGAAGAATGAAATTTGATGATGAAAAAAATATAGTGTTGATAGGGATGTGCGGTGTTGGCAAAAGCACTATCGGCGTGCTGTTGGCAAAGGCGATGGGGATGCACTTTCTTGATACTGATATTTATATTCAGGCACGCGAGAATAAAGGGCTTCAACAGATTATTGACAAGAATGGGCTTGAAGCGTTCTGTCGGATAGAACAGAACCATATTTTGCTCATCAATGTGAAAAAAGCCGTTATAGCTACCGGCGGAAGCGTTGTTTACGGCGACGCGGCCATGCTACATTTGGCCAAGAGCGGAGTTATCGTTCACCTTGACCTGAATTTTGAAACCATCCGCACAAGAGTTGCCGATCTTTATACTCGCGGTGTTGTGATCGAAAAGGGCGAAAATCTCGCAAATCTTTACCGGAAACGTCATCCGCTCTACGATAAATATGCCGAGATAACTATCGATTGCAATGGAAAAAACCACGATAGGGTAGTCGATGAAATCATTGAGCGGCTTGGGTAATTTTTTAAAAATAAAAATTCGTATTTTTTTTTGCGGCTGTGGCAGGGGCTATGGCCGTTTTTTATTGGACTCAATATGCCTGTCTGATGGGAAATATAAATTGTATCCTATATATAGTGTTTTCGATATTAGAGTCAAGTGTATATAGGGGTAGGTTGCGACGAACGCGTTGATTATTCTGTTGACGCCGTCGTTAAAGTAAAATCCAAGTGACGGTCGATATTCGATTGGTGACGAAAGCAATTTAAAGGATAGGATTTTTATGAGCAAAAGAGAACTGATCGATTGTATCCTTGAGATAAATAGAAGTGCGCGACCTGAATTTTTAGCCGCATTTAAAGAGGATGATCTTAACGAATATCTCGAACATCTGATGGAGCTCGACCTCGAAGAAATAGCCGTATGCTGTTAGACCTATCCTGCGTCCCGAGACTGTGAAGCATCCTGTTTTGCAACCGGGACATCGACAACATTGTTTGCCTTGAACTCGGCTAAAACCGGTGTCATGCTGTTTGGGACTGAAAATACAAGGTTAAGTATCTTTGCATTGTCAGCAAAATCACTTCTTTGAATTGTTAAAACTTCGCCTGCGTCTGTAACAACGAGGCGGTTGTTCTCATCAAGATAGCCGACAGGATAGGCGTTAACCGCCGAACCTGTAAGTTTATTTCTGTCTGTTTGATTCTTGCATATCAGCCTGAACTGAGAAAGGGTGAAAGTACCGGCTTGGTCAGCGACTTTTCTTTTAATTCCGATCTGAATGGTCATCAGATTGTGTCCTGCCTTTATGGGAGCAGATTTACCTTCCGAATCCTTTAAGTCTGGAGGCATTTGAGAAACCGCATCTTTAGTAATTTCAAGGGCTGGTTCAGATGTAAGCATCGAAATATTATGGGCATAGCGGTTAAGATACGATTGATTCAAATAATCAGGATGGAGAACAGCGAAGCTTTTCGAGTCGCTAAAGCTGCCTTTGCTTAGAAGACTGAAAAAACCTGTCGCAAACCCGTCGGCATTAAGAAATACATTATTGGCAGGTTTTACGTTTACTGCCTGATTGACATTTGAGCTATCGAATCTTTGGTATGGATATTTATTAGGAAGCGGAGCCATCGCCAGTGCCGTCAAAAAAATTCCCGAAAAAAATAATCCAAGAAATATCCCTATGCAAACTCTGCCTATCCTATCAACAAAAAAGCTGAGCGTGATATCCTGGCGAATAAAATATGCTGCGGCTGTCTGCAGCAAAGCGAAAACTAATACAAAAAGCAGTAGGAAGCAAAGCATCTGCGCCCAAGGTACAAGCGGGGCGAATTTTCCGTCGTGCGCACTGCTTATAAGTAATTGTGCAAGTGGTTCAAAGTAGCTAAACGCCGCCGCGCTTGCGATAACGCCAAGCACAAAAGCGATAAACGCCTTTACAAGATTACCCTTCAAATATTGGTATGCCCCGCATCCGGCAATAATTAATAATACGAGTATAGATGCCATTTGATGATTCCTTATTTGCTTTTCCGCTCTTCTGTTTTTTGAGTGGAAAATAGCCTTATCATTTCATTGATAGCTGTTATACCTTTTAATATCTTTCGCAGAGCCTGTTCCTGAAGATACAGCATTTTGGCGCCTCTAAATAATGATGATATTTCCGGCAGGCTCTTAACCTTTTTCATATCTTCCCGCAACTTTTCGTCAATGACCACCATCTCAAAAACGCCGGTTCGACCAAAATATCCCGATTCCTGACACATATCACAGGGCATTGGCTTACCTCGTTTGTCATAGATAACCTTGCCTTCGCGGTAAAGCATCTTTGCTTTTTCAGGGGACAAGTTGAATTTTTTCAAAACCTCGCGATTTGGCGTGTACGCCTCTTTACATTGTTCACAAAGCCGTCGCAGAAGCCGCTGGCTACTAATCCCGACCAAAACATCGATAGCTTTTGTTCCGCCGACGAGACTGATCCATTTTTTAAGAGCGTCAGCTACACTGTTGGCATTTAAGACGACATAAACCAATCGTCCATCTTTTGCTGCTTCGTAAGCTGTTGTTGCTGTTTCGGCGTCTTCACAGTTGCCAACCCCGACAATATCGGGGCCGGTACGGATAATGGAACGCAATTTGAGAGCATAAGTCGTCGTACCTGTGTCACTGAGGTTATAGGTGTCCTGTGTGACATTAGGTATTTTGCCTGCAGGATGTTTTTCGAGAGTGTGGATGCTGTTCAGGAAGGCGTCGTGGTTCCGTACAAGTGTGTAGAAAGTAGTTGTAGCACCTGATTTAGGCGGGCCTGAGACAATGAATAATCCTTTTTTGATCTTTGAAAGTCCTTCAAGCTGGCTGACCTGATCGGATGACAAGCCAAGATCGGCCAACTCCTTAAAACTTGCGCTTTGTTCACATTTTAATTGCACCTGTTCTCCGGCAGTGGAGCCAGCTGTTACAACCTGCCACTCGAAATCGGAGCCCTGATTTCTTATTTTAAAAGTGCCTTTTTGCGGCTTGCGCTTTTCGCTAACATCCAGATTGGCCAACTGTTTGAGAAAAGGGAATAAATATCTGATATTTTCAAGTGGTTGAGGCTGCTGTTTTACAGCCACACCGTCAATCTCATATACAACGTTATATGATTCCTGGCCCGGTATGAACAGCACTTTACTTGCTCTTCGCCAGATGGCGTCAGTGAAAAGATCACTTGAGGCTCGATAGCCGAAATATTCCGGCGTTTTGGGCGGTGGAAGAGGAATCTCGTTTTTATTTGCGGTAATGAAAACAAGTCCTTGAACTGAGTTTTGCTCTTTCTTCTTTCCGAACAGTCCGGCAATATGTTCGGTTGTTAGTATTCGATCATAATCCATTACAATGGAGTTGCGATGTTTGATATATACTATAGCGACTACTGAAACAAGGAGAATATAGATTACAAGGCCGACGATATACATTGGTATAAGAAGCCATAATAAAACACTTATCGCAACTGCGCCGAAAACGATCCCAGCCCACAGTTCTCTGTTTGTATCAATCTGTTCGGCATCGTTGTTAATCCAGGCGATCAACGGCAGAGATGCGAAAAAAAGAATTACAAATATCGCAAATTTAATTATTGATATATATCCGCCGAATTCAACGGAAATAGCTAAAACATCTGGCATATCAAGCTCCATAGATATAGTTATAGTAAGCCGCTGGCTGTGCTTCGTATTCCCTTAAGAGCCATTTTAAGTTCCTCTTTATTTGGGGCGTATTCAATAGCGACTTTCAGATCTATCCATTCATCGGCAACCAAAGATCGCAAGCTTTCGGTAAAGTCCTGCATACCATCACCCTGGCAGGCACGAATAACACTGGGGATATCAGAATCCCGTTCTTCACTCAAAAGTTTCTTTACAGTGGGGTTGTTTAAGAGTATTTCCACCGCCGGAACACGCCTGGCATCTTCTCGCAAGCCTGGAAGCAGTACCTGGCTGATAACGGCTTTAATGGTAAGAGCGAAGGTCTGGCGGGCCAAGTCTCGCTCTCCCTGTGGGAACATATCCAAAATACGCTGTATTGTCTGTGCTGCGCTTGCGGCGTGAAGCGTTCCGAATACCAGGTGACCGGTTTCGGCGGCTCGCATTGCCGCAGTAAGAGTTTCATTGTCTCGCATTTCACCAACCAAAACAACATCAGGATCCTGCCGCATAAGAGACCGTAAGGCATCGTCAAAATTTGACACATCGATACCGATTTCACGCTGTGAAACGATGGCCTTCTGGTCGTTATGCAAAAATTCGAGAGGGTCCTCGATAGTTACTATATGACATGGCCGCGTCCGGTTAATGTAGTCGATCATTGATGCGATCGTGGTGCTTTTTCCACATCCGGTTGGCCCTGTAACGAGGATTAGGCCCGCATGGGTATCGGCAACTTTCTCTACGATCGGCGGAAGGTGAAGAGATTCGAACGGTGGAATTTTACTGGTAATATGCCTTGCCGCCAGGCTGATAAAATTTCTTTGGCGGAAAATGTTAATACGGAAGCGATCCTTTAAGCCTACCTGCCAGGCGAAGTCCAATGCACCATTATGCATAAAGAATTCTTTTTGTTTCTCCGTCAAAATCTCAAATACTATTCTCTCCATATCCTGCTCGGTGAGGGGTCCCCCGGTGGTATTCTTCAGTCCAGAGTGGAGCCGAAGTTTCGGCGGCAGCCCCACCTTGAGGTGCAAATCACTGGCACTATTTTTAATAGCAGCCTTGAAATATTTGTTAATTTCCGGCTCATGGTCAAGATTCACATAGGTATCTATTGGTTGGCCTTTAGTCAAAACGAAACTCCTTAAAAAGACAATAGAATATCGACCATAAATAATAGTCTCTTTACCAAATAATTATGAAAAACAGGCAAAGATTCGTTATATTATAGGAACCAAACAATCTTGTCAAATTTCCTGCAGCAAGATTATCGGTTTAATCCAAGCATCCCATGGCGTCTTTATCCGCAATGAAACCGCTGGCTTGGACTTGATGTAAGATTCGATGAGTGCTTCAGTTATGATAAGAGGATTATGATGGCATCAAAATTAAGGTCAAAATCATATATATAGTCACACTTATCGAATCGTTCGCTGTCGTCACCAGCGGCCCAGAACTAATCGCCGGATCAATACCTATTTTACGAAAACTGAATGGTAAAATCAAGCCCAGAGTTGTTGCAACCATAATAGCCGAAAACATTGCCAGGGCAAATGCAAAAATAACATTAATTACCGCGATTTCAGGCGATGTAGCTGCAAGTAGAGATACTGCCAGGCCTCCAAGGGTTCCGCAGCTTAACGCAATCAGAAGGGCAATGCGGAATTCACGAGCGAAAACCTGCCAAAAATGCAGCGCGGCAAGGTGGCCTGTCGCCAAACCGGTAACTACTATTGTTGAAGTCTGCAGGCCTGCGTTTCCGCTCATAGCGGCTATCATTGGCACAAATGCGGCCGCTATTACATAGACCGCGTTTTGATGGTGTTTGAAATAGGTAAGAACGCTTGCGGTTACCGCGGTTCCAATGAGGCATGGTATAAGCCATGTCATGCGTATTCTTGCGGCTCGAAACGCGCTGAAGGTATCAAGTTCCTCTGGCCCTGTGCCGGCCATTACGTACATATCTTCGGCTGCCTCTTCTTCGGCTACCTCAATAACTCTGTCAGCGGTAATGCGCCCGACAAGCCGGTAGTATTTATCTACCACAGGCACGGAAATAAGATCATTTTTACTGAATATATTCCTTACTTCCTCCTGATCGGCATCGGTCTTTACACATATCGTATCCTCATCCATCAGATCGCTGATTATCATATCTTCCCGTGCCGTAAGAAGAAATCTTATCCTGACATCGCCGACAAGCTGGCCGGTATTGTTGACTATGTACACCGAATAGAAGTCTTCCTCGATCTCGGCGGCTCGTATCTTGGCGATGGCTTCGGCGACGGTGGCGTCCTGTCGGACAATTATAAGCGCCGGGTCCATAATACCGCCGGCTGTATCTTCCGGATAACTCATCAGTTTTTTTATCTTGGCAGAATCAGCTGGGTCTATGGCCTTTAACAGTTCATCACGTTTTTCATCGTGCAGTTCAGCTAAAAGGTCCGCGGCGTCATCAAGATCAAGTTCGCTGACGATTTTTTCCAACTCGTCGGCGGGAAGTTCTTCAAATAATTCGGCGCGGGTAGCCTCATCGACTTTTTCAAGGACTTCGGCTGCTGTAGGTTTATCGAGCGCGCCAAAAATCTGGCGATGTTGTTCATGGTCGAGCATCTCGACGATCTCGGCGATGTCGCTGCTTCGCTGCTCGGCCAGCAGGGTCTTGAGGGATTCGATGTCCTTTGCTTCCAGCAATGGTTCGATAAGCTCGAGTAGTTTTTTTCTTTCCTTGCCCATTTTTCAAGCCTTAGAGCCGTATCCCGCAATTTCGATATTACTTAGAGTTTTTTATATTAACCAGCCTCTTTGCCTTTGGCAATTCTTTTTATTATCTTTTTAGTGGCTTACCCGATGAACTGTCATGCCCTGCTGGTGACATAAATTGCCTGTTCTGCGAAAAGGTTCGCAGCGAAATTTACTGGCGAAAGGCGATTCTTGTGCAAAGGGATGCGTTTTTCAATTGTTACGCCCATTTTCCGGCAGAAATTGTCGAAATCCCTCAACGACAAAAAGTGGGTATTGGGGGAATCGTACCAATTAAAGGGCAACTCTTCCGTGACGGGGGCCTTGCCGCGGGTAAGAAGCTGCAATCGGGCTTTCCAGTGGGCAAAGTTCGGGAAACTGACGATGACCTTTTTGCCGACGCGAAGCACCTCACTGAACACTTTTTCAGGGTCTCTTACGGTCTGTACGGTCTGCGATAGGATGACGTAGTCGAAACTTTTGTCAGCGCAGTTGGCAAGCCCCTGTTCGATGTCATGCTGGATAATCGGTATTCCCCTGCGAACGCAGGCAAGGACAAGTTTTTCGTCAAGTTCTATGCCCTTGGCTTTTATATTCTTGTCGAGCATAAGCCTTGCAAGCAGTTCGCCGTTACCGCAGCCGGTGTCGAGTACTGCGTTTCCGGGCTGGATAAGTGATTCGATCAGGGCGTAATCAACACGGGCGCGGACGAGAGAAGTCACTTTGCCGCAGTTATCTTCGGCGGAACAAATCTGAGCGGCCAAAGCCTCATCAGGATGACGGGTTGCGTGAATAAAGTCACTTAAAAGGCTGCCGAGTGTATCCGGTTCGAGCAGGAAAGCATCGTGGCCGTACGGGGTTTCTATATTGCAGTAACTTACATCCTTGCCGCCTGCAAGAAGGGCATCGGCCATTTCCTTTGACTGTGCCGGAGGGAAGAGCCAGTCGCTGGTGAAACTAACTATTAGGAAACGTGACCTGGTTTGTTCAAATGCCTGCCGCAACGAACTGTTGTCTTTCTTGAGGTCAAAATAATCCATCGCTTTGGTGATATACAGGTAGCTGTTGGCGTCAAATCGTTCGACAAACTGCTGTCCCTGATAGTCAAGGTACGTCTCAACGGCAAATTCGGAGTTGAAGTCATATTTATAATTTTCAGATTTGCGAAGGTTCCTGCCGAATTTTTTGTGCATACTGTGCTCGGATAGATACGTAATATGACCTATCATCCTCGCGATGGCAAGTCCGCGGTCTGGTCCGGTCTGGTCATGGTATTGGCCGCCAGCGCAATGCGGATCCGCCAGTATCGCGTTTCGGCCAACCGCGTCGAAAGCGATGGATTGTGCGCTTAGTCTGGGGCTGGAAGCTATGACAATGGCGGATTTTACAAAATCCGGATCGCCAATGGCCCATT
>JAQURJ010000015.1 GCA_028715705.1 Phycisphaerae bacterium
CCCCGCCCGTCTGGCCGGTAAGATGAAGCACGCCGCCAATAATAATACGGCTGATGTTGCCGCTTGAATGATGCTCGCCGGAGGTGATAACGTGATGGGTGTACCACTGGGGCAGCTTCTCGCGGCACATCTGCTCGGCGATTTCCGCGTTGTACCACCCGGGAACCGGCAGCTTATCATCGCTGTCGAGATGGTAGACCCATTGCTCGATGGGCAGCCTATAGTCGTCGTTGGGCGGGACAACCTCCGCAAAGACGTACTCTTCGGTCGGCGAAACGTCCGCACGCCCGCGAACAGCGTCGATTGGGTTCCCCAGATTGTTTTCGCGGATTATTTGCTCGTGTGAGTCATTATCCCGCGAGAAATAACAATTCTTTTGCGTTATCACAAAACTCGCAGCTCTGCACATATCACTGTTCCTTTCTTGAAGTCTTTTGTCCGGCCAGTTTTTGCCGCTCACCTCTGGCGCCACTTGGCTGCTTACTCTTAGGGCACGCGACAATCCAATGTTTGTTAACGGCAAGGTATATATAGCGCATTCTTATGATTTTTGCATACCGGTCTCCATATGTAATTAGGTCTTTAGCCTGCTTCCGCAACCACTGGGCAATCTGTTTTCTGCCATCGAGCGTCATCTTGCCCGCATCACGGATAGTTAATACCGCTGCCGTTCCTGCTGATTCTTTCTTTTTCATATCTATTTTTCCAAAACTGTTATTTTGCCGTTGTTCTTATCGCTGCCCCTGCGATTGCTCCAGTTGCCGTGCCGAGGGCCTTGATACTGTTTGGGTCGGGACTGCTTTCGATGCTGCCGACAATCAGGTCGCTTATCGGCGATATCTTGTGCACCTGCTTCGTCGAAGTGAAGTAGCATAACAGCCCCTGCCACGTCTCATTCACGAACACAGTCTTTGGGCCATCTGCCCTGACTATCTCCAGCCTGTTTCTGTCGGAGTTAATCGAGCAGCCGCTGAATAAAAGACAGAACAGTATCCATACGGTAATCAGCAGGAGGCAGACAATCAGGATTGTGTACCAGTTGATTTGCTTCATGGCATTTTTGCCCTGTAGATTTTTTCAATTTTGTCCCCCATAGGCCGGGAAAAACACGCCCTTTCAGTCATATCTGTAAGAAAGTTTATCTCCCACGCCGACAGCCGACAGCCATACTTCAAATCTTTCGCCGCAAGTATTTCACGCACCATTTTGCCCCACTCTTTATTGTCTTCGGCGCTTACTGTTTTCATTTCAGTTCTCCCTATCTGGTTTGTTCCAACAGCAGTTCTTAAATTTCATACCGCTTCCGCAGGGACAGGGCTGATTGCGATATTTGTTTTTGGTCTTCATCCTTAATTTTCCCAGCGGAGAACGATTCTTTTTTGTCAACTCTTTCAAGGTAAATCAGGTTGCCTTCGCGCTCTGCGGCATACGCTTTACCAAGCAGCGATTCCTCAAGTCTTACAAGAGCCCCTATGCAGATGTGGTAAGCGTTCCTTTTGTAGAGTACTACCTGCACCGAGCCGTATTCTTCCGCGGTGCATTTTTTCAGGACGATGATTCCTGTCTTCCTGTCAATTCCCACAAGGCATTGTTTCCATTCCCTCAGGCGTAGTTCATTCACCACATTCGCGTTGAAGAACAGCCTTTTTGAGGATGGAGAAAAAGAAACGAACACCCCGGTTTTTCGGCCAGCGAGTTGAAAACTAACGTCGTCCAGATTAACTCTCTTTGCGATATCTCTCTTCATTTTTCACCTCTCGTTTGTTCGCTGATTATTTCTTCGATGTCCGGCCAGTCGGCACGGACTATATCGGCGCATTTGCGCAAAATCTTTTCTCCTTCGGTCGATGCCGAGGCGGCACAGGCGGCGATGGCAGGGGCCGAGGCGGCACAGGCGGCACAGGCGGCGACGAGGGCACAGGCCGAGGCGGCACAGGCGGCGGCGGCGGCGGCGAGGGCATGGGCCGGGGCGGCACAGGCGGCGGCATGGGCGGCGACGGCATAGGCATGGGCGGCATCTAATTCGTCCCGTGTTGCTAATCCTTCGCTGAACCGCTCGGCAACGTCAAGAGCGGCAAGACTTCGGCCATCAGCCATCAGATGCTGCACCAGTCTGGCACACTTTACTTTCGTTCCGGTGAATTTCCGCAGAACTTGTTCGTTTTCCGGCGGTTCGAGCAACCTGTGAATCAGCCACAGCATCCAGTCCCCGCGGGGGCAGTTGTTCCAGCAATCCTGCGGCGTATTGCCGCCGTCCCTGATTGTCCACGCAAGGGCACCAGAGCAGGCATCGATGGTTTCGAGAAGATTGACATATTCTGCTTTTTTCATTTTTCACCTCAAAAGTAAGTTTTTCTAAACCGGCTTCTCCGCAACCTTCACGGCCGTAATCATTTCCCGCGCTTTCGCCGCCGTGTTCACAACGGCCTCTTTCGGTATCTCCGGCAGACCGGAGGCAACCGTCACCGCAAGCCGCTTCTTCTTTGAAGCCTCAAGGGCGTCGAGATAGTCGGCGTAGTGTTCTCTCTCAGCAGGGTCAAGCATTCTTAGGTTCCACCCGCTTGCCTCGGCTGCCGAGTGATCGTCGATGAAAATCTGGAATTTTGTTGCGTCGCCGTACCCTTCGCCAAGCCAGTATCGGCAACGCTCGATTACATCGCTAAAGGCTTCCGGCATTTCGCGCGCGCCGCAGAGTCTTGTGCGGACAGAGAGGACCTTCCCTGCTTTCCAGTTGACGCTTTCGAGGCCGCCAAGATAAACGCAGGAACAATGGAAGTCGGTAAAGCTTCGCTGCTTTGACATCGAGGGGCCGAATTTTTTTTGCAGGTCGCGGGCGATTTTGACAATACGGGCCGCGTTCGGATACTTGGCCTGGGAGTCGGCCCGCTGCTGCTGCGCCGCTTGTGTGGCGTATTCCTGCCCGACCGACAACAGGCCGTTGTACAAATCGTCTTTTATTGCCTGCGTCAATTCTACGCCCGGCCAGCGGCCGCAGATTTCTGTTTTTATCCAATCGAATGTTTCTGATTTATTCATATCTCTCCAGCTCCCTTCTTTTTTCGTCGTCAAGCTGCTTTTGTGTTTTTGTGTTTTTTCCGGCAGACGCCCTTTCCTGCCTCCTCCACAATTTATGTCGGCTTTTTAATCTGGTAAATCACTGAGGTTCACGATGCCGTCATCGTTAATATCAAAAACCTTGTTATCGCTAAGCCAGTATTGCAATATCGGCAGGAAATTTGCTTTGTCAAGCTTAAGCCGTATGCGGACAATCTCATTGTCGGCGGCGGGTATTATATGGACAGGCCGAAACCTGGCAGGATTCACGCGCTGCAGTATCACTCCATTCTCAACGTAATTCGGGTCGATGCTGACGTAATTCGGGTCAGCATATGGCTTATCAAAAAACAGCGGGGCAAAAATATCAATATCCGGCGACTTCGCGTTTTCCACGAACGACCATCTATCATATACCTCTAAATCAGCCTTTTCGAGGGTGTATGCCTGTGGAATCACCGGTATGAAATAATCGGAACGTATTATCGCCGACTTGCGGTCATCGCTAAGCCCAAAGATGACGGTATTTATGGTTTCCTTTGTTCGGTTACCGAACCATATTTGAGCCGGTATGATCTCGCCGATAAAATTCTCGCCCACGGAATCAGCCAGAGCAACATGAAAAGAAGCAAAATACGGCGAGCCATAATACTTTATGATATTTGGGTCGCACTCATCGAGAGGACAAAAATTATCAACCGGTTTAATTCCAGCTTCGGCGGTCTGAATACACCATTCGACCGCTGAAACGGTAAAACCTGAAGCCGGAGAATTTCCTGCGGCAGCTAAAAATGTGTCCTCGCCCGCGGAAAAACCGCCAAACCCTGCGGCAGCTTCATTACCGGCAACATTGACCGGAACGCTGCTACAGGAATAACACTTCACAGAACAGACGTCGCCGCCAACAAACCAAGTCTGCCAATCTTTGCTATAATAATTGTCATACCATGGTGTCAGTTTGGTCCAGTGTGTGCGAACATCCCACCAGTTTTGGAATGTGATTCCTACGCCCCTTGCGGGGGTGTTATGACCTTTTACGAATATCCAAGTTTGTAAATCCTCAACTCCCCATAAATCGCAACTACCGGTAAAGAGCGCATATCCGTTGCCGTTGGTGGTAAGATTCGACCGCATCTCTGCCCTGTCTGTAGCGATGGAATAGGGCCTCCCAGTCGCGTTTTCCCGCTGAATGTATCTGGCTACAGACGGCCCTGTGGGATGGAATCGCAGGCCTCCAACCTCGACCATGTCGCCACTTGGATAGAAGAAGGCGGCGACCTGGTCGCCTTCTGCGGACGTTACCCGCCCTTCACTGTCTAACATGGGTCGGTCGATTCTTCTATCTCCGACGTTGAACACCCGTACTTCAGACGCCTGCCTTGCTTCCGGGCCGGGGAAATCATCACATCCAAACAAAAATAACAGCGCGAGAGTGGCAAGAAAAACAATCATACCAGGCCAAAATTTCTTTTCGCAGATTTTCATTTTTCAGTCTCCTTTCAAATTAGCGTTATTCATCAGTACCGGTTTCCCCGGTCGCTTACAGATATTTGCTGCGTTTGCCCGCAAACAGAATCTTCACCGCTTCCCAGAGTCCAGCCAGAATTGATTTAATCAAATTCATTTTTCATTTTCCTTTCAAAAACAGGCGGGAGCATCCGTTCTCCCGCTATTGTCCTTTCTGTTTATCTTGAATTGTGATTATGCCGTCCGGTCGATTATCTCTTCGGACAGGCACTCTGGACACATACTTTTCTTCGCGCCTTTGATGGTTGCGCTCTTAGGCTCTGGGAAAACGTTGCCGCAATGTTGACAGTAGAATTGCTCAGACGGGTCAATGTTCATCGCTCCTGATGCATCCTGCGGCGTTTTTTGTGGTGGTGGTTGGGTGAATCTGTCCAATTCGGCCAATTCAGGGTCAAGCTGGGCGGTTGGCGGGGTGTCTGTGTCTGCGGGGTTTGCAGAGCCGGGTTTGGTAGCAGTGTTTTTCTTGTCTATTTGCAACCGCTTCTTGAGACCTTCGACGCCGGGGGTTTGCTCCTCGGCAATCGGCGGGAACGCCTCTTCCAGCGTAATATCGCCGTCCCTTAAAGCTGTTCTTAGGCCGGTTAAAGTTTCAATTTCTTCGTTTCCGACTTCCTCAATCCCTTTTACGCCAAGAGCTACAAAAACTCGCTCTTTAGATATTGATAACTTCGACATCCACGATTCGACTGCCGCCCGGCGTTCTGTCAATGGCTTTTGATTGCCCTCGATAACTCCCCGGGCAACCGCCGTGATAGACTTGCACAGGCTTTTTGGCACAACACCGAAAATGGCATCCCGTTTGGCTTTGGCTTGCGCGGCTTTTGCGACAACAATCCGCATTCGCTCGTCATAAGGTTTGCCGGAGCGGGTTACGGTTGATTCGACAACTTCGGTTTTTTGTGCGAAATTACTCTCAAGGTCGTGCGCCATTCCGCAGGCTTTGACATAGGTCGGCGTCATTTCGGTAATGATTGCGCCAACGCGGAGATTGCCGTAGCAGGCCGCTACAATCTCGGCCAGACGGACGGATTCGCCGGAAGCGAAGGTTTGCCTGCCGCTGGCGTCTTTGCCGACGGGACGCCGATAAATGCAGGATTCGGCGGTCTCGATATCTACCGACACCATTTCCTTCGCCCGCTGATTGAACGCCGCCAGGCTTCGCGGGTATTTGTGCGCCGTCGATATCTGAATATCAATGCTCGCTCTTTCCATAATTTCGAGAGCGTCTTTTTCGACGGCCATTGCCTCGACGTGCTGAATTTGGTTCTCGTGCTCTGCCATAATTATCCTTTCTATTTTGCAAAGTTATCAATCACGGCTTGACGCACCTCTGCATCAATTGCCTCGATTTTCGCCATCAGGGCATTTGGAATCTGCACCTCAATGGAATCATACCCGTCGTTGAAGCTCGTCTTGGCAGCAACCACTCCGCCCACGCGTACTTCATAATTACCGATTATGATTTTTTGTCTGCTTCTCTCAGCAACTTGCCAACTCACAACGTGAATGTCAGCCTCCATAGTCGTCATCCTTTCAGAAGTAATTTTTTTACTCTGGGCACCCGGTATGCTGTTGTCTTCATATATTCTGCCGCAATTTTCGGATTCTCCGCTTTCAGGCGGGCAACGTCCAGCGATTCTCTGGATTGCCGAAAATAAGTCAGAAGGCCGTCGCTGAATTTTCCAGCCTCCGCCAGGCCCAATGCCGCCAGCATTTCAGCCTGTGCCTTTTCTTCTTTTTTCTCCCACTCCAAACGGTATTCTCTTGCCGCTTGCCACTGCTTCACAAGCCCATCGGCAATATCCACCGTCTTCTCAGGTATCCGGCGGACACGCTTGACAACTTCCATCGACGGGACACAATTTTCGGGCGGCCTGTCGCCCTGCACATTAAACTCCCAAAACTTTGCCACACGCTCCAAAATCATCTCAGCAAGGTCTTTGTCAAATGGTACCCGAAACATCACAAATCCCCGCCCACCGATTATCACGGGGTTATGGCAAACCGATGATTCTGTGGCCATCATCTGAACTGTACACTGAATAATTACTCGTTCCGGCACCTGGTCTGTACCTTCATCGCCCCAGTGGTCGGATTCCGGCGCGCGGTATGTGATGTTCGTGGACTTTGCCTCGACTGGTTCGCCTGATGATTTCACAATGCCGTCGGTCGAGGCCGCAAGGACGGGAAAGTCTTTAACGGTTCGGTACTGATTCCGAACAATTTTACCCAGCCGGTCTTCGGCCATACGGATAATTGCGTGTTCAAGCATCGAGCCGAGATTTATAGCGCGGCCAGCCTTTTCTTTGTCGTCCAGCTTGCCGGTTTTCTCCAGAAAAACCTCATAAGCATTCCTGAACGGGTCAAGTCCCAAAATGGCCGCAACATCGCTGCTGCCAATGTGCTTTTTGCGGCTCTGTCTTTGCAGGTCAGTTATCACTATTCTGTCAATTCTGCCGGTTGTTGTCGGACAGCCGGCAAACCGTTTTCAGGGGTAAATGTCGTCGATATTACCGTCGAACGACTGCGGTGAGAAGAATGGTCAATTCCCCACAAGCCAGCTTTGTTAAGATGCCCGGCACAGATAACAAACCGCGCCGGGCATCGGAGGAGAAGAACATTGCTTATCAGTTTTTTCTTTTACTATCATAACGCTTCTTCTGGCGTCATTTTCTGGCGCTCTTTTTTAGCAGCCACAAGCCCGCGAACAGCTCAAGCCCCAGAGAAGAACATTGCTTATTTTACAGGTTTTACACCGGATAGTGGTGTATGTGTATTTCTGCGTCATCGTCGCCACTTGCCGTAAAGGTTTTTTGCAATTCCTTTTCTTTTCGCAACGCAACGGTAAATTCTACAGTTGCCTCAGTTCTGTTTGTTGTCGGCAAAAAGGAGACAGAATCAGGTCGATAAATAGTGAAGTGAATATCTTGCCCCAATTCCCCCGATTGCCTTCGGCGATAAGTCAGGTAAACGTCAAACTTTTTATTTTGCCGAACAATTTTTTCGTTAAAATGTTCAAATTTCATTGGGATTTTAGTCATAATATCTACTCCAGAAAAAATCCAGCCCCCGCCGACACAGCAAGGGGCGGGCTAAAAAATGCGTTATTCCTCAACATTCTTTTCGTAGGCATCAAACGCATCGCCGCGAGCTGCTACCGCCTTATCAATCGCAATATTTACTTTGGTTACCAATTCAGCGGGCACACCATCTTTGACGGCTTCGGAAAGGCGGCCTATATACTCCCACGCGCCCAAACTTTCCTCGCCATCCTCGTCTTTTTCAATTTCTCGCTTCCAAAACGAGGCGTGAATATAATCGCTCCCCGCAAATTTACCACCCTCCCAATTGTGGTAAAACCCATCTTCCTCGCCAAACGCGCCGAGAACGTCAAAAAGGGCATCTTGAGCTTTGCCTACCGCGTCGCACGCCATTTCGCTTGTTGTTGCCCCAATCCCCTCGGCGTCAACGCCAAGGCATTCACTGTTTGTGCAAAAAATTACTCGCACACCCCATTCTTTTGTGAGTCTGATAACGTCCATTTCTTTACCCCTTTCTTTATACCGTGTAGTTTTTCATTTCCCCTACCGTAAAGTCGGCGATGTCGACAATACATCCCTCATACGCTTTTTTGCAGCTTTCACACCAGAAAGAAAAACATCCGTCCATAATGCTTCTGCTTTCGTTTTCCCGCCCGCAGTCGGGGCATTTTTCCTTCGCTGATTCCATTTCGCATAGTCTTACTTTTTTCATTTTTTTACCCCTTTCGTTTAAAATACCAAAGCCATCATCAGCCACACTGCAACAAACAGCACAAGCCCCGCGGCCACGTTAAGCGCCAATTCTTCGGTTTCCCGCCGGGCCTGTATCGCCCGGGCTTCGGTAATTTGCTCAATAGTTCTCATTTTTTTACCCCTTTCAGCACAGCGCCAAAAACGCCGCGATGCACAAAATCAACCATTCTTTTTTTGTTAAACGACGCATTTTATAAATAAAGTATAACACGCAAAAAACAAAAGTCAAGAAAAAAAAGGATAAAATTATCCTTTCGTTTTGATTTGGTGGACGCCCCAATTATTACCGGACTTCTGCCAAATCGCGGCGATAAAATAAATAATTTTATCCCCTTGGCAATAAAGAGATAGGCTCCAAAACACACAAATCAAGACAAGAAGAGTCCTTGACAACCATTTCCCGAAGGGGTAAAACGATTATAATTGCTCCCCTACGTTCCGTAGGGAGCGCAAACCAAACACACAATGGCGAAAAAAGGACAAAAACTGCACCGACTACTCACTCCGCAACAATTGCTGTGTGTAGATAACTATGTAACAAACACATCGCCGACGTTCGGCAATAAAGCACAAAGTTATTCTGCGGCAGGCTACAAAGCGGTTGGGCGAACGAGAGACCAAGCAGCCTGCCGCTTTTTCGCGCGTAGCAATATCAAGCAAGAAATAGAAAAAAGAGCGCCAAAAACGCCTCAAGTAGGGCTGGTACAAGAGATTATATGCAAGGAATACGCGGTGAATCGTTGGCAAGAACTCTACGGGCGCGCTTGGATTGACCATGATAATACGACCTGCCGCACGATGCTTCAGATGCTATGGCAGGCGGCCAGATTGCTCGACCCGACAATTGTGATAGATACCCGGCAATCAGAGCGGCTCGACGCGGTTCTTGAATCGCAAGCTAAGGCCGTTGCAGCACTTGTACTCGCAGGCAAGCCGCTGCTCCAATCCTCTTCTAAGCCTGTTGACGCGGCGTTTGAGTCCGATAACGTTTCACGTGAAACACGGGAAGACATACCATATATGGGGGATGATGAGCCGGCTGCCGGCAATAATTATGGCGATACTGATAAGTCCGGCGATAATCAGGACTTACAGAATCCGTGAATGTAACATAAACAGTTTTATCGGACCACACAAACAAGATACACAACTTTTTTCTCTGGACCGACCCCTATGCCCCCCAACAGGCCGGGGTGTCGAATCTATACTCTCTCTCCCTTTGTGCCGCCCGGTTTTTGGTTTTAAGGACAAGGGTGGTAGACAATTATGGAATTTCTTCTTAGGATGCGTCAGGATTGAAAAGTGGGTGCCGGGCTTGTGTGGGTATTGATTTATGGTTTTCGTTGATTGTGGTTGATTGTGGAGTGAAATACGGGCAATGTAGTGGGTAGGATTGGCGAAGAGATTCTCTGGTAGTAGGATTCATGTGGTATAGGTTGCCGGTCGGTCAGGAATACGCCACAGAAGAACGCGCAACCTTCCGGCCAACACACAGAGGAACTATAGCAACCCTATTAAATACAAGCATTTATGACATTTCTCAAGTATCCGAACGCGGCTTTTGGAAATTTTACATTGACATCCTTGTTAGGTCTTGTTAGGTTGTGTTAATATTCGCATTTGGATAAACCTTAACATGGTTTAGGAAAGGTACTTTATGTTTGGAAAAGTATTCGCAAGTTGCTTTACGGGTTCGATGTCCGGCTCTGGAGCTGAAATGTTCGCTGTCTGGATGTATATTTTAGCCAATACCGATAAGGACGGCGGCATTGAGCTTAATCCTAAAATTATGGCCGTAGCGATAGGTATGCCGGAAGAAAAGGTTGTTGAGGTTTTAAATAGACTCCAGCAACCCGACCCTCATAGTCGCTGTAAAGAGCTTGAGGGAAGGAGATTGTTAAAATCAGGCGAATTTTTTTATGAGGTAGTGAATTACAAAACATACCGGGATATGCAAAATGTCCGACATAGAAACGATTATATGCGAAAATATATGCAAGATAAGAGGATTTTAGAAAAGGTGCAAAATTCTCTTGAAAATGAGGTTGTTAACATTGTTAGCCACCCTGTTAGCAATGTTAGCCGACAAAGCCGGGCGACTCGAGGACAGGCCGCTGCGGATTAAAGCCGAGATATTTCCTTACGACAGCGTTGATATTGAAAAAGGGCTTTGTGTGCTGGCCCAACCAAAACCATCCAGCAAGCAACCGTTTATTAACCGTTATCAAGCCAATGGCCAACGATATATCCAAATTGTCAACTGGCCAAAACACCAAAGACCACATCACACCGAAGCTGAAAGCAAAATCCCATCACCCCCCTTAACTGAAAAGGGACTGGAACAGGCACGCGAGAGAACAACAAAAAGATAGCCTTTTTTCTTGACGACGGGCGGGCAGGTGGTAAAGTGCAGATATGCTCGATATGATTTACAGTCAAACAATCCGTCTGAATGGAGCTGGCCACTGGCAGTGCATTTCCTCTGTGAATTGTATTGGGCATCCTTTGGCCAGCTTCTTTTTTTGATAAACGCGAGTAAAATAATAGGAGATTGGGCAATGGCCGGCTTTACGAAACTTGATTCAGGTATAATCTTTTCCACAATATGGAAAGAAGACGACAAAACAAGGATAGTTTGGATAACACTGCTTGCAATGTCTGACGCAGTTGGTTTTTGCTCATGCTCACTTCCAGGTCTCGCAGGCGCAGCGAACGTCAGCCTCGAAGACTGCAAGAACGCAATTATTAAGCTGAAATCGCCAGACGAGTACAGCAGGTCGAAGGAATTTGGGGGTCGAAGAATAGATGAGACAGAGGGTGGATTTTTGATACTAAACTACGAAAAATACCGCGCAAAAAGAGACTCCCAAGTGCGAAGGGAGCAAAATCGAGAGGCACAGGAAAGATTCAGAAGTAAGCCAAAAGTAAGCAATAGTAAGCAGCGTAAGCCAAAAGTAAGCAATAGTAAGCAGCGTAAGCCAAAATCAGCCCAAGCAGAAGCAGAAGCAGAAGCAGAAGCAGAAGCAGAAGCAGAAGCAGAAGCAGAAGCAGAAGCAGAAGCAGAAGCAGAAGCAGAAGCAGTACTTTCTTTAAAAAAGAAAGTTACCAAAGAAAAGTGTGCGCTCAATTTACCTCTGACAGAAAAAAGCAAGAATTTCCGAAAACCTTCGCCTGAAGAATTAAAGCAGTACGCGATGCAGATTGACTACAATCTTGACCCACAGAGTTTTCTCGACTTCTACGACAGCAAGGGCTGGATGATAGGAAGGAACCGAATGAAAGACTGGCAGGCTGCCGTGCGGACGTGGAGGAGGCAGGAAAGGGCGTCTGCCGGAGCGCCCCGGCAAAGTCCTGAAATGGAACATCCGGCGATTGGGAAAGAAGAAGAGGAAATTAGTAGAAAATTTGCGGCCTTTTGGAAGGCATACCCGAGGAGAATCGCTAAGACGGCGGCGCTGAAAGCATTTCGCGAAATCAACCCTGATACCGCGTTATTTGAAAGAATTCTGGATGCGGTCAAAGAACAGCGATGTTCCGGGCAGTGGATAAGGGACGGAGGGCAGTTTATCCCCTCCGCCGGCAACTGGCTGGAACAGCAGCGATGGGAAGATGATTTGCCGCCGCCGGCAGACCCCTGTACCGCCACGGCACCAGTGGACGAGGAAGAACTTTTAAACCGCCAAAAACTGGCTATCAGGATGGAGTTTGGGCTGTGACGGAGCAATCACTGGTACACGAAGCGGCGGTCTGTGGGTCAATGATTCTCGATTCCGGCGTCATTACCGGAGTCCTGACAGTTCTTCCCGATAGTGGGTATTTCGAGAATAGGGCCGCTGCGACGGTGTTTGACGCCATTGTGGCCTTACACAGGGAAAACCGCCTGATAGACCTCATCGTACTCCGGGATTACCTGGCTGCAAAAAAACAACTGGCCGTCGTTGGCGGGGTCGATTTTCTTATGCGTACCGCCGAATCCACTCCGTCGGCGGTAAATGCCGTATATTACGCCAAAAAGGTTAAAGAGCGGTACATTGCCCGGCAATTACAGGCACTTACATCGCAGACCACCGGCGACGACGGCACACTGGCCGAGCGGATGAATATTTTAAGCCGCGACCTTCGGGAATTACAGGGGCAGCTGGATGCAGACGGCGAAAATCAATCAAAAACAGAGCAGTTGCAGGGAGTATTCGATTCCGAGATTGCAGGCCGGCGCAAATCACTGCCAATGCCGTGGGAGGGTTTGCACTGGTACACCCGCGCCTTTCTTCCGGGTACGGTAACGATGCTCTGCGGCAACGTCGGCGCCTCGAAATCGCTTATGGCAATGCAGTTATTTGCCCATTATGCTGAGTCGGGGGTCAAGACCGCCCTCTACGAGCTCGAGGAAGACACCCCATTTCATCTAAGACGGGCTTTGGCGCAAAAAACGGGTCTATCTGCCCTCACCTACCCCGAAGGCGTTTCTGAGCTATCCTGCGCCGTTCCAGGGATAATGTCCGATAACGCTGATTTCCTCCAGAAAATGGGGAAGGTGCTCTTTGACGCCAAAAACCAGCAAACCCATGAGCAGATCGGCCAGTGGATTAATGACAGGGCGCATTGCGGTTGCCGGCTTATCGGTGTTGACCCGATTACCGCCGCGGTGTCCAACGGCAAGCCTTGGATCGCGGACAATGCCTTCCTTCAGAACGTTAAAGGCATCGCCGTCAGATACGGCTGCTCGATACTCTTTATTACGCATCCCACGAAGTCAATGATGTATCCTGACGTCAATCAAATCGCCGGGTCGTCGGCTTTTTCGAGATTTGCGCAAACAATCGTCTGGCTGGAATCTCACGACACAAAAAACTCGATGATAAAAAGTTGCTGCGGGTCAAGCCAGTCCGAACATACGAGGACACTGCACGTTTTGAAGGCGCGGAATTCAAGCGGCGGCGGGCTGCGGTTGGCGTATCATTTTGACCCGGCCAGCCTGTGCGTCAGCGAGATTGGAATAATTGTCAAAAAAAGGTAATAAATCACTACACTCACCAAGATTTATATAATTATTCATAATTTAGCTTAAAATTTTAGGATTATAACCACTGGAGCAATAAGGATTTATAAAAATCTTTGAAAATTTATAAGAATTTACTAACTTTGTAGTTGACACACCACCGATATATGTTATACTATTAGTAGTTATAAACAAGTTAATAACATTTATTAGAAAGAACGAAAGATGAAAACACACATTTATTTGTTTGATGAAAAAGAAAGTGGTTGTGGCTTTTATTATAAAGCTCAAAGCAAAAAACAAGCGGAATTGGCTTATTTTGCTGATTTTAATCGTAGCCCACAAAGCTGTCGTACAATTCAAACCGCTGTGCATTTGTCGCCAGATATAATTAGAGATGCCCAAAAAGCTATTAACGAGTGTCTTTGTTTTTGAAAGGTTATTAACAATGCTACCTGAATGTGAAAGTGTAAATTGTGGTAAATTCATAGACGGCCATTGGTTAGAATGTGCCATTTGCCACGAAATGTATAGGGTTCTTGGGCAAAAACAACAAGAATACATAGAGCAACTTAAAAAGGATAATAAAGAACGTAACTTGATTCTATTATCACCCCTTGAAGCCTTAAAACAATTAGATGGTGATAATTTATGTTTGTATGGCAATGTCTGTTTTAAGAATTGTGTGCATATTTTACAACACAAAAAGCAATTAAGGAATAAAAAATGATACAGCAACCACTTAAAAGAAAAATTTTTCATCTTCAAACTCAACTTTCCGAAAAAGAAAAGCAAATTGAATTATTAACATTTGGCTTACTGCAAGAAAAAAATAAAATTAAAGAATTGGAAAGCATAATAGAAAATCTTAAAGATATTTGTAGTAAATACATACCATCAAGCAGCCTTGATGAAGCTAATAACGAACTCATCCATCTTTGCAAAGGAGACTTAGAAAATATGGGAAAGGCAATAATAAAATGAAAATTCCCAAAACACTTTTGCAGGCAATTCGATATTTTTCCAACCCGCAAGTTTGTGAAGATTATATGCGGGAAATCCGCTGGACTGGTAATCCGCCCGTTTGTGTTCATTGTGGCGGTATGCGAATCGGTGAAGTCAAAACCCGAAATCTGATGCGGTGCAAAGATTGCCGACGGCAGTTTAGCTCGAAGGTTGGGACAATAATGGGAGATTCGCCGATAACTTTGGATAAATGGTTTATTTGCTTGTATGCGGTTTATCTTGGTGTTAAAATAAGCAGTAAGCAACTCGCGGACTTGCTCGGAGTAAGTCAGGGGAGTGCTTGGAAAATGCGATTGAGAATTAAAACTGCTTTGGAGATTGCGTAAATGGATATACGAGCAATAAATGGGTATCCTGATTATGGCGTTGCCGCCGACGGCTCGGCTTATACCCATAAAAAGAAAATTGGGAATCGCTGGAAAATAACTGAGGACTGGAACGCCCTCGCCGCAACAATCCACCACGACGGCTATCGGTATATCACTTTGTATTTCGCAGGCAAAGCCCGTAGCCGGAAAGTTTCTGTTTTGGTTTGTGAATTGTTCGTCGGGCCAAAACCTAACGGCCCAGGGCGACAAGAATGTCGGCACAAAAACGGAAACCGGCTCGACGATAGAGCCGACAATCTCGAATGGGGAAGCTCTGCCGAAAATGCTATCGACCGCGAACATCACGGCAGGACTCGACGTGGTGAAAATAATGGCTTTGCGAAATTGACTGATGCTCAAGTCGCGGAGATTATGTCGCTCAAAGGAAAATTGAGCCAAAGCCAAATTGGTCGGCGTTTCGGAATTTCTCAAGTCCACGCCGGCAGAATCCTCAATGGTAATCGCAGAAGTGCTTAATTCGGACGGCGTTTGACTTACCGGCTCGTTGCTGGTATCGAGGACGCTGGATTTATGGGAAAAATGTAAAGGAGCTTTTATGGACAAGCCAAAAGGACTTGGAAAGTTTGTTAATGTACTACGCAAAGTCGTAGCTGCACCTAAAGAACAGGTCGAGCAGAAAATTAAAGACGAACAAATTAAGCGAAAGAAACGCCGTCTTAAAAAATGAGTTATCCACAATTTATAAATCTTAGTTTTCATATTCTTGGTGCGTCAAGTGATTTATTGCCCAAAAAAAAGAAGCATAACGAAAACGAACAACCTTAACTAAGCAGAAAGGGACATTATTAAAAAAATTGGATTCGATTATGGCATTGTTTTTCAAAGAGAAAACAAACCCCTTGACACGCCGTTCCGATTGAGTGTATTTTAGAAAGAAACACCGAAAGGAGTACGGATATGGATATTGGGACATACTTGCTGGGGGCAAAATCGGGCGTTTCAAAAAAGAAGCGAAAAATCTTCAAAGAAGCCGATGAGGACATCCAGAGATTGCAGAAATTCAAAACGGCTGCCACAAAAGATGTAGAAAAACGGGCAGGCGGATTTGAAAAAGAAGTGGCTGGAATGAGCGACATTGACAAAGCTATCAAAGAACGAGCCAGAAGGGCCAGGACTTTGCTAAGAGGGCTGAAAAAATGATTGTCAAAGTAATCTGTCCCGACTGCGGAACATTGCAGGAGATTAACTTTGTAAGCAACGAAAACGCCGCCTACAGGTGTCCGATGTGTTCCTGCCTGTACCAGCCACTTGCGCAACAAGTTTCCGACACGGATACTGCACGGATACTGACCGTGAAAATGATTAAGCAGGGCAATTTGAGCAAAAAGAGATAAGACAATGAAATTGCAAAAAACAGGCGCGGCTTTATTGGTTGCAGCATTAACTCTGATCTGGCTGCGATTCGATTGGGCGGCCATTTTTGTTTTGGCGGCGGAGGGCGTACTGTGTCATTAGGAAATGAATTGGTTGTAAATGGCGGGTTTTCCATTGGTGATAATTGGGAGTTGCCGCCGACAGGTGAGTGGTATATAGGTGGTGGGTTATTGAATTTTCAGCCTTTTGCGTACAGTGAGACTTACTGGGAGGCGTCTCAGGCTATAGGGATTACTGGCGGGAAGACCTATCAAGTAGATTTTGATTTCCCCATTCTTCAAACTATGTTCGGTATGTATAAGGTTTCTTTGGGTGGTAATGAGGAATTCATTGGTATGGAACTTGAGTTGGAACTTCCGAAAGTTTTTACGGCTGGGTCGTCTGATAACAAGATAAAATTTTTAGCGCGTGGATATGACGAAGAGGGTGTTTTGGTTGCGATAGACAATGTTTCCGTCCGCGAAATTCTGGACGATGGTTCTTTGGGTCTCGAAATGCTGGAAATGATGGAAGATTTTTGATAGAAAAAAACAGGCAGAATTCAAATGTTTGAAGTGCGGTTTTGAGGCCAATGCGGATTATAATGCGGCCTTGAATATTGCCTGCGGCGGCGTTAAAATGCCGGAAGAGATGGTCAGAGAAAACCAGGAAAATTCGGATGAGTAAGTGTCATCCGGGGCGTGTTGTGTGCTGATACAGTATCGTGCCGGTATGGTACGAAACGCCCGAAGGTGAGAAAAAAACATCAAAAAAGGTTTATGGAAATGCAAAAAAACCTTGTTTTTTTACTCATTAACTGCCTTAAATCGAGGTCTTGGGAGAAATTATGGGTGCCCGGTTGTTTCTGACCCCGATTTGAAAGGCAGACACAACATAGAAAATGGTGCAGGATGCGCAAAAACCACTAAGCCCGACCGACCCGGAAGTATTAAAGCAGGTATCTCCGGGCATTTGGGCGACATACCAATACAAAGACAAAGACGGCAATCCGCTCGGCCTGAAACTGGCAAGCGGACAGCACTTTTCGTTTGAAGGCCGCGAATATCTCAAAGAGCCGCTCGAAATTACCTGTTGCGAAAAAGTGGCGATGAAAGCAACCGGCGGCGGATTTTCAGAATGTGCCATCGTCAGAACGCTTCACGGTATGCGGTATGGACGATACCCGCAGGGCGTCGGGTATTATTTCCCGACCGACGACGATATGCAGGATTATGTCAAATCAAGATTCAACCCTGTCATCGCAAATAATCACGCAGCCATTGGAAAATACTTCAAGACCGGCGGCAAAGCCACTGATTCGGCCAGCATAAAGCGTATCTTTGATTCCAACCTGTATATGCGGGGGGCCACACTCAAGCCCGGCGAGGACGACGGTGCAAGGAAATCAACAAAAACATCCGGCATCCAGCTTGACCGCGCCGTTCTTGACGAAGTTGACCAGATGGAAGCAGAGGTAATCGCCAAAATCCGGGGACGTATGGCAAATGCCTGTGTGGACGGCATAAAGGGATTTTACGAATTCGAGTTTATCGGCAATCCATCCGATGAGGACAGGGGCGTTGACCTGCTCTGGCAGGGTTCGGACAAGCGGTACTGGTTCAGGCAATGTTCCTGCGGCGGCCTGACCTGCGCCGAAATTGAATTTATCAACGACCCTGAAAAGACCGTAGGATTTTACCACGACAGATCCGAAAGAGAACGAACACATCAGCCGCTTGGTTATATCCGATGTGTTAAGTGTGGAAAACCAGTAGGAACCCGCAATGGAAAATGGATTGCCGAAGTCCCATCAGTCAAAACCCGCATCGGTTATAACTGGAGTCATCTGACAAGCGAGTATCAAGACCCGGCCAGAATTTTACGAGATTATCGCAAACCGCCGGAAAACAATCTCGGCGATGTAATGAGGCTTGATTTGGGACTTGCGTATTCGAGCCAGGATGAGAAGTTGCGAAAAGACAATGTTTATGCCTGTTGCGGCAATCAGGGCATAGCAGAGAGCCACAGCGGGCCTTGTGCGATGGGCGTGGACAATGACGACGGCAAGCACGTCGTTATCGGCGGCAGGACAGGAAACGACCGGTACGAATTGTTCAAACCAGTGCGATGTGATGATTTTAAGGGCGTATATGACCTTGTGCGGCGATTCGGCGTAAAGTCTGCGGTAGTGGATTGCCGGCCAAACAAAGATTCCGCCGAGCAATTCGCAAAGGCTTGCCGGGCGATAGGATGTCGGGTTTATCTGTGCGAATATACCGAGTCCATCCTGCAAGACGCAGTTTTCAACGAAGATACCGGAATCGTAAAGGTCTATCGGACGGGCATTTTTGACGCCACACACAGACTTTTTGTTGAAAATCACATCCTTTTACCCCGGATATGCGCCGTGATAAAGGAATATGCTCTACAGTGCTGTAATTGTGTAAAATCAAAAGAAAAGAACAAAAAGACCGGCCAAATAGTATTCCGGTACAAAAAAACCGGCAGGGAAAACGACCACTACCGGAACGCCACAAATTATTTTCTTCTTGCAGCAAAGAGAATAGCACGTGTAAAATCGCCGTATAACACTTTGCAGGACAGCAAAGACTGCATTACGGAATATACGATTGTGTGAAAGGAGTATATAATTGGGAGCTTCTAAGCCAAAGCCGGTAAAACCCCCTCCGCCTCCGCCACCGCAGGCGATTCCCGAAACAGCGCCGGAGACAGAAGAAACGGCAGCAAAAAAAGTTCGCAAGGCAATGGGTTATCAGCGCCAAATACTGGCCGGCGGGCTGGCCCCGAAAAGCAAAGGATTGGGATAAGCTATGCCGGACGATAAAATCGCACAAGAAATAATTGCTGAATGGGGAAGAATAGATTCTGATTCTTCCAACACGATGGCGCTTTATCAATCCGTAGCCGACCATTTCTTTCAGAGAGAAAATGCAATCATTTCGACGCGAACACCCGGAGAGGACAAATCGCTTCCCGTGCTTGATCCGACTGGCCGCAAAGACCTTGAAAAAATGGCGGCAGGTATGTCGGCGGTAATTATTCCAAACGGGCAGTTCTTTTTCCGGCTGGCCCCGGAAGATACCGGCCTGGGCAACAGAGACGATGTTCGCGCTTTTCTGAACATCTGCACCCAGATTATGCACAGTGAAATGTTTAAGGCCAATTTTGTGCAGGAGTTTAACGAATACCTGATGTCCCTTATAGGTTTCGGGACAGGGAATTTGTTTTGCGGATGGGACAAAAACGAGGTCGAATTATATTTCAAGGATTGGGATATTGCCAATTATCGCTTTGGGACAGATTACAAAGACAGGCCAAACCGATGCCTGATTCGCTGGAACTATACAGCAGAACAGGCGTATGAGGTGTTCGGGGACAAAGCCGGAAAAGATGTTATCGCCGCCGCCAAAGACCCGAAAAAAGCGCAAGAGAAATTCGCATTTATCTGGCGATGTCGGAAACGAAAAAATCGAGACACCACAAAAAGCAACAGCCTTAATTACAGATATGAGGAAATTGTAATCAACGAAAAAGAGAAAGCCGTTGTTTCCGAAGAAGGACATCAACGGTTTCCGTATCACATCTGCCGATGGATGTTGTCCAGCCAGTCGATTTGGGGACACGGGCAGGGGACGCTTGCTTTGTCCGCAGACAAAGAATTGCAAAGACAAAAGCACGCCTTGTTGTTCTGTGCCGATATGCACAACACGCCGCCGTACATAAAAACCCCCGACTTTGAAGGAACGCCTAAAATATATCCCGGCGCGGCCAACAACGGAATGAATTTAGACTGCCTGAAACCGCTCGATGCCGCCTTGCGGGGCAATTTCCCGATTACCACAGAAATTATTCATGATACCCGCGAAGTCATCCACGATTGTTTCTATATGAAAGTTTTTGGCCCGCTTGATGAGGCCGGGGACAGGATGACAAGAATCGAAGTTATTGAGCGCGTTCAGGCGGGATATATGCAACTTATTCTACCCTGCACAAGAATTTACAATGAGGGATTAACCCCGATTATTATTGATGTGTTCCATCATCTTTTAGAGAACGGTAAATTCCCGCCGTTGCCGCCGGAACTGCAAACACTCAAAATAGATTATCTTGGCCGGCTGGCCCTGGCATTACAGGAACAGCAGGCGGACGCCTTACAGCGATTTGCTCAATTCTCATTGCAAATGGAGCCGGTTGTGCCGAACTTTACAGCGGACAATATCAACGTGGACAGGGCTGGACGGCGGATGGCGACAGTTTTTGGAGTCAACGAAGGCGATTTGAATACCATAGAAGAGCGCGACGCCATTCGGCAAAAACGCGCACAAACAGAACAGCAGCAACAAATGATGATGGCGGCGCAGGCAGCCTCGAAATCCTACAAGGATTCTTCCGGCGCGGCAGAGAAAGACTCTCCCGCGGAGGCGTTGATGGCGCAGGTGGGTGGCGGATAATGCCTGTTGGCGTGGCAAAAGTAATGGATGAAAAAACAGAACAACTAATTCAAGATTTCAAAATGACTTTCGGCAGCGAATATGGCAAGCGTGTATTCGACCGCCTGAAAGTTATTTGTAAATACAAAGACAACCAGAATATATTCAACCAAGACAGTGAACGCCAGACCTGCTTTAATCTTGGCGCGGCGTGGGTGTGTGAGTATATTCAAACCCAAATTGATACAAAACTCGATAAACCTGAAACGGATTGCCAGACAGAACCAGAACCCCAAACAGAAAGCAGTGACCAATGAGCAAAGAATCAGGAACACAAGCAGGAGCGGTAGCGGCGGCAGAGCCGCAGAATGCGGCCGCGCAAGGTGGAGCGGCGACACCGCCAACGACTCCGGCAACCCCACCGGCACAGCCGGCCCCGGAAACTTTTTTCAATCCTGACGGGACAATGAAGCCCGGCTGGCAGCAATCGTCGCTCGTTCCAGATGATTTCAAAGGCCGCAAGGTCTATGACGCCATTGGAAACGACATTCCAAGTTTTTTAAGACACATCGGGCATCAGGATATTGTCATCAGCAAGCAGGGCAAGGGAATTTTTGTTCCCGGCCCTGACGCCACACAAACTGAAAAGGATGTGTTTAATAAGGCTATCGGCAGGCCGGACACGCCGCAAGGATACGATGAGGCAATCAAATCGGCCATTCCAAAAGGAATGGAAGAACATTACGACGACAAAGACTTGATAGGCGCGCTGGAAACAGTGGCATATAAGCACGGCGCAACCCCGGCGCTTGTTCACGATCTCGTTGCCTTTGACGCAGCGCGTATGGCCGCCGCCCAAAAGGAATTGGACGAAAATCCAATGCCGTATTACGAAGATTTGCTGCTTAAAGTACAGCCAATCTACAAAAAAACAATGGAAGAAGAACTCCAAAAACGCTGGGGCGACGCTTATCAATCCCGCAAGCACCTGTTCCAGAGAGCGGTTGCCGAAAACACCCCCGAAGGCGAAGAGCGGGAATTATTATTGGTTAATATCGAAAGAGACCCGTTGTTTGCCGACTTGCTTGCTACGATTATGAACAAATCCTTTACGTCTGGAATGGGACCGGATACAGGGTCGGGCAGTCCAGGCGGTGCTATGAATGTTGACCAGAGAATTGACGAATTGATGAGAGACCCGAATTATGCCGATGGCCGCACAAATCCGGGTCGGCATAAGTATCTGGTTAATGAAGTCCAGAGATTGATGGCTTCAAAGCATAAATAACTCTTGACCTGAAAATTAAAATAGGATACATGTAATACATCCGGCAAACCGTGATGGACCGGATTACAATTTCATAAAATCACGGGCAAACCAATTTGGACCCGCGTTGACAGCCTGAAAGTAAGGCCGTTGACCGAAACGTAAAACGCAGGTTGAACCTCGTAAGAGGCAAATCGCCAAAAATCGTTGTTTAACAGGATGTTACCAACTTTTTAGGAGATACTCTTATGAGTCTTCAAATACCAATCGCCTATGTTGACCAGTTTAAGGCTAATATCCTTATGCTGTCTCAACAGAAGCAGACGCTTCTCCGAGGATGTTGCCGCCCGGAATCAGTAACCGGCGACACGATGTACGTCGAAAGGCTTGGGCCAAAAGACGCTGTTCTTCGCGGCACTCGCCACGGCGAAACACCCGTCTCCGACGCCGAACACACTCGGCGCAAACTGTCAATGGCGGACTACATCGTTCCCGCCGATTTGATTGACAAGCCGGATAAGCTGAAAATGCTTATCGACCCTCAATCGGCCTACACGCAAAATCAGGTGTTTTCCCTGAACCGCGCCATCGACGATGTGATTATCACCGCGCTGGGCGGACCGGCTTACGGCGGACACACAGGCGGGACGACCATTAACAACTATGACGTGGGCGAATGTCGGTTGATTTCTTCTGCGGGCGGATTAGTTGCCGCCGGGAGCAATCACACAGACGTTACTGCGACAGGGTTGACCATCGACAAACTGCTTCTGTGCAAGCAGACTCTTGATGATGCTGAAATCGACGAATCGCGACAACGCTATTTCCTGACCAATCCCTATAATCTCAATCAGCTTCTGAATACCACAGAAGTCAAAAGCGCCGATTACAATACGGTTCGCGCTTTGGCCCAGGGCCAGATTGATACCTTTATGGGATTCAAGTTCCTCAAGTCCACCCGGCTTCCCGCCGACGGCACGGATACCGGCGCAACGAATAGCTATGCCTTTGTGCAGGACGCCATTGTTCTGGCCGTTGCCGAGGAACCGTCCGTCAGTGTTTCTGTCAGGAACGATTTGTGTGATTCTATACAGGTGTTCTCCACGTTGAGTATCGGGGCCACCCGTGTCGAAGGTCCGGCGGTAATCGAAATCAATCTGTCCACCTCTGGTTCGGCGTAACTAACGGTCGAACCATAAAAATTACTGAAAGGAAACACAAATGAGTAAGACTTTTAACTATCCAAACAATCCTTTGGGATGGCAGGCTTCGCCAAAGGATTTTACCGGAGACAATGTGCTTGGGATTTACGCCGTAGAGACCACGAAACGATTTGTTCCCGGCACTCGTTATACGACATGGGACGGCAGGGAATATAGATACGCCAGAAGCACTGGTGCGGCGCAACTTTATGCCGCCCACGGTTGCCAATTTTCTGGTACTGGTTACACCGCTATTACAACATTTGGCGTGGCGGCGTCCATTGGCGACACTGGAATCACTATTCCCGCCGCAACACACGCTGCTTTGGCAGAAGACGAACTTGCCGGCGGATACGTCATTATCTTTGATGGCGCATCTGATTACTACACTACCACCAGAATGATAGTGGGCAATGAAGCGGCTGCGGCAAACGCCGCATTTACAGTAACGCTGGACGCTCCATTGTCGTATGCGATAACGGCTGCTACGTCGAAGTGTGAAACGTATACTAACCCGTGGAATGACATTATAGTGGCTAACAACGACGCGCTGGCGTTTGCCGGTGTTCCCGCTGCGTCTGTTAGTGCCGCCGCACAGTATTTCTGGGTACAAACCAAAGGTATTGCTTGGGTTGCGCCACAAGCTGGCGTTGGTTTACGTTCGGGTCTCGGCGTTACTTGGAGACACGATGGAAGTATTGATGACGTTAATACTTCTTTCGCTGTTACTGTGCCAGCCGGTTCAACTTCACAATTTGCTGGTTATTGCGTTGAAGGTTCTCAAGCTGGAAACGGCCCGTTGATTATGCTGCAAGGATAATCGCGTAAAGCGGATTTTGACGGAGGGGATTAAACTCCCCTCCGTTTTTCAAGAAAGGATTTTTATGTATCACGGCGTTTATTCAAGCGGCGTTCTTAGTTCGCAGAATCCGCCCTGTCCGAATTGCGGCGGTTTTATGTATTTCATCAGGGAAAAAGGCAATGTGCGTTTTCGTAAATGCCGAGACTGTGGTTTTGACAGTTTGAGATTTGGTAAATTAAACTGGAAAACCATCAAGTTTTACATCAGCAAAATAGTTAAACATTTCAAGGAGTAAGACAATGGCAGCTACAACAGACCAAACTTTTTGGGGATTTTTGTGGTGGATAAAGCACAATCCATTCAAATCCATCGAGGCAATGAATACCGACGATTTAGATGAAATGGCAAAACAATTCGCGGCAGTCAATGTTACCGCGGGAACATTGTCGCTGACCGACCCCGGCAGTTACGGCACGTTGGATTTTCCAAAAAAGGGAACATCCCCGGCCCGATACGCCACGGATGGGAATGGAGTGGCGGCGGCGCAGACCGTCGCGGCGTGCGAACAATCACTGTATCCTGAACAGGCGTTAGGGAGCTAACCAATGGCAGCGAACACCTTCAATATCGTCAACTTGCCTTTTGAAGGCAGCGAATTTTTCGTTTCCTTCGCATCCGAAGAAATCACAGATGCTCTTACATTGGTCGCGGCCGTATCAGGGAAGTCGCATCATATCACAAGAATCAATGTGAGGACGGATGCCGCGATGGACATAAATATCGGCTCCGGGGTCGTGGCAAATGCTATTACGACAACTCACATCGGCCCTGTTCCACTCGCTGCCGGCTTCGGATTCTTTGGATGGAGATCCCCGGAAGGCAAAGCTATGAAACTGACTTCCGGCGCAGCTCTTGGGCTGGATTCGACAGCAGATGGAACAATCTGGGTTGAGGTGTGGGGCCGAACCTGCAAAGATTGAAAACTCGCGTCTTTCTGTTTATGAGGGCGGCGTTGTCTGGTCGCCGCCCTCATTATTATAACGGTGATTAGATTTATGACATTTTTTGCAGACAGGAATTATTGTCAATGTCCTTAACCCAAGCCGAATTGAATATCGCAAATCAAGCGTTAGACCGCATTGCAGCGGCGCAGATAACGCTCACAGGCACAACAGCAAACGAATACTTGGTTTGCAATCGGCATTATGCGCAGACGCGGGATTCCCTGCTGCGTTCCTTCGAGTGGCCGTTTGCAACAGACAGAGCTACGCTTTCACAGATAAGCACACTGGAACTGGACACGGCGCCGGGACCGGATACCTGGGCGGTCGGCGATGTCATAACAGGAATCACATCGGGGACAACCGCTGAAATCCTGACGGTAACATCGGACACAGAATATGAAATTATTCATTTGTCCGGCGATTTTACCGATGGCGAAACAATTACAAACGCTGATGTAGAGAAAGTGTATTGGCAGGGGATTCCCTTAACGTGGGAAGATGAGCCGGTTTATTGGTACGATGACTCTGATTGCGACCAGGTTGTTTGCGGAACAGGCTATCCCATTGTTTCAGGATTAACGCCCGATTTTGAATGGGGCCATCAGTATCAACTGCCGAATGATTTTGTTCGGCTCAAAAAGGTTTATGAAGATGACGGCACGGATTATGTTGACGACCGTTTTGAGCGGGAAGGTCAACGGCTTTTGACCAATTATGATACCTGCAATATCAAATACATCAAAGATATTACCGACCCGACAAAATTCGATGCTTTGTTCACAGAAGTTTTGATTTTGCGGCTGGCGATGAAATTAGTGAATCCGCTTGCCGGAATAAGGGCGGCGGAATTAAAAGCGGAAATCAGTCAGGAATTAAGAGTTGCGGAATTTAAGGCAAAACTTGTTGCAGAACAGGAAGTTAATGTGAGCGGGCGGTCAGATTTTACGCTGGCGAGGTACTCAAGTTAGGTATATCGTGGATTTTATAATGACAAGACTTACAAACAGGTTGAATAACGCCGCCAAAGCGTATGATGCTGCGGCAAAACAACTATTTGGGGAGTTTGCAAAAACTAATTTCCCAGAAGAAAGGATTGGTGTATCATTGCGGACTTGAAAGAGAAAGCGATTACATTGTTATCGACGACAACATTGAGTGTTCAGGCTACAGGCGCCACTACGCTTTACACAGTTCCGACAGGCAAGCGTTGCGTTCTGCACAGCGCAAAGGTTATATGTGGCACTGCGGCAAGTACAACGGCGGTAATCACATTCGGACAGGTCGGGGCATTAACAGATTTTCTCGGCAGCCAGACGATGACAAATCTGGCCGCCCAATATGATGCCGTAACGTGTATGCCTATCCCGAATGCAACGCCGGTCAAAACAAAGTCCTATGCCGCCGCCACGATTATTCAATGCAATGTCGGCACGGCGGACACGGACGGCTCGGACGATGCGACTGTTATGTTGTTTGGAACACTTTACGGCGCATAAGGTGGACTGTGGCTTACGAGGTTAAACTTGGATACATTTCCGGGCAGGAAATGGTATTTACAGCGTTTCAACCGAGTGGTGCGGGGCGCGGCGTTCCAAATCAGCCGTTAACAGAGGTTCGACCGACAGGATATTACTTTGCTACGCCTATCACCGCTCTTGAAACAGGCGATATTGTGTTGGCGTATGTCGCAGAAAAGGTAACGTGGGAAGATGCGCCCGTTTCTGTCCTGACGGAAGATTCTGTTTATTATGAAGGCGACAGGGTTTCTTATGAAGGAGATTGGGTGTTTGATTTCGATAATACTGTTGTCGAAAAAGTGGTATGGGTTGGCGAGCCGGTCGCGCAAGCCGAATACGACGAAGCAATGAACATTTCTGCGGACTTAGACGAAATTCTGATTGCGCAACGAATAGTAAGAAATGTTGAAACCGACCCCGACGAAATTACTCAAGTAATAACGGTCAAAAATCTATAATGGCAAACATATTAGACGCAATTTGTTCCTTCTGTGATTATCGCCTTTTCGGGCGTCCATCCGTATTTATAAACTCTATTAGCATAAACTCCGCGCGGACGAATATAAATAAAAAGCCATTCATAAAGAGGCTTTGTAACGCCTTTTATGGTGATATGTTTGATTCTGCTGGAATTGAGATAATTTTCTTTCCTACGGGGGGTTGTCAAATATGAACGTCCCCGTAACATCCTTTAACAGGGGTCTTTTTACCCCTAAAATAGCAGACAGAATTGATATTGAATCCTATACTTCCGGCTGCAAAATAATGGAGAATATGCTTCCTTTGATTTACGGCCCGGCAGAACGCAGGCCGGGGACAATGTTTGTTTGTAAATCGGAGAAGCCCGCCGTATGAGAACTATTCGCCTTTTGCCATTCATTTATTCTTCCTCGATTGCTTATCTGATTGAGATTGGCGATGAGTATATGCGGTTTTTTTATGATAATGAAGAAATCGCGGTTATGGAAACACCTTACGCCGAAGAACATATCTTCCAGTTGCATTTTCAGCAAATCGCTGATGTGATGAGAATTGTGCATCCGAGTTATGCGCCTCGGAAGTTATCCCGAACATCGGCGGAAACTTTTGAACTTGAAATAATTGATTTTCGCAGAGGGCCATTTTTAACGCGAAACGACTTGCTTGACCCGGACAATCCTTCAACCGTAACTCTGGCTTCCAGTGTAACCGCCGCTGCTGCTACTGGTACTTTAACTGCGTCATCCGGCGTATTCCTGCCCGGCCACGTCGGCGCGTTGTTCAAACTGATTCACAAGAGAACCACAACGCAGGTATCGCAATCCGGCCCCGGCACAAGCGCCGAATTATCAGTTTATGGTACGGCAAATTTTATCACAACGGGAACGTGGAAGGGCAAAGTAATTCTCCAGCGGCAGGAAAATGATTCTGCGTGGGAAGATTACCGAACTTATGAAGCACTGACTTCCGGCGCAAGAAATGACAGTCTGGCTTTTACGGAAAAAGCGGAGAATGTCAAATATCGAATATATGCCGTTGCGGGGATGTCGTCGGGTTTTGGCGCGACATTGAATGCGCACAACCCGAACCAGGAAGGCATTGTTCGCGTTACGAGTTATACATCCGAATACGTCGTTGGCATCGAAGTATTATCCGAACTGGCTTCGACAGATGCAACAAATCGCTGGGCGGAAGGCGCGTGGAGCGATGTTCGCGGATGGCCAACATCTTTGGCTTTCTTTGAAAATCGCTGTTGTTATGCGGGCGGCGTGTCAGATGTTGACCCCGCAACCGCATTGAACTATCCCGAATTGCAAGATATGCCGGAGGAAGTCTGATGCCCTGGAGCGGATATGGTTCAGGAACGCCGGCAGACCCCTACATCATTGAAACTCTTAACCAGCTTCAAGAGATGAAAGATTATCTCGACGCTTCTTTTCTCTTGTGGAATGATATTGACGCTTCCGCAACAGCAACTTGGAATGAGCGTCCGACTGCACCAGGGGAATACTACGGTTTTCAGCCGATTGGCACAGATGGCAATATGTTTAATTTGACGCCCTTTACCGGAACATTTGACGGCGATGGTTATACAATTTCAAATCTTTATATCAATCGACAACAATGGGCGGGGGCGCCACCGGAACGGCCTGTTGGCTGGAATCAATGCGGTCTTTTCGGCGAAATCAGCAGAACAGCGACAGGTGGTTTTGTAAAAGACCTGACGCTTACAAATGTCAATATCACCGGATATTCTCTCGTTGGCGCATTAGTTGGATTTCCAGATACCGATGATGGTCATACGAAATTATCAATCGAAAATTGCAATTCCAGCGGTGTTGTAAACGTTATGGGCGGGGGCGATTGTGGTGGGTTAATTGGAGCATCGCTGGGAATTACCGTTAAGAATTGTTTTTCTTCTTGCACAGTCAATTCCACGGTCGGAGATTATCTTGGTGGTCTAATTGGGCATGAATATGAAACTGTTTTTATAGATTGTTTTGCGACGGGCGCAGTTACAGGCGCATCCATCGCTGGGGGCTTTGTCGGAAACAGTGGCGGTTTTGGTTCATCTTTTACAGATTGTTATGCCACAGGAAATCTGTCCTCTGGAGGTCATCGTGGCGGATTTGTCGGCGAAATGGCTGGTCCTGCTGAATATACAAGTTGTTATGCCACAGGCAACGTGGTTTATACCGGCACCGGAGTTATCAAGGCGGGCGGATTTGCAGGTCAATGGCAATATGATTGTGTTATGTCGAAATGCTGGGCCAGCGGGGATGTGACCGCCAATAGTTCAACGACGGTCGTAATCGGCGGTTTTGTTGGCGAAATCAACGACTATGGTACAGGTTCAATTTCTCAATGTTATGCCACCGGCGAAGTCAACGCAACCGCCGCTTCTGCAAATAATTCATTGAGCGCAGGCGGATTTGTCGGATATGCAACAAGCAACGGAGCAACCGCGATTACAATAGAAAATTCGTTTGCTCGCGGCGATGTTTGTCCTGATGGAATTACCTGGACGGGCGCGCGAATCGGTGGTTTTGCAGGCAATATCTATCAACTTGTCGAAATTGATAAATGTTATTCGACAGGTGCAGTCAATGATGATTCGACAAATGGCGGGGGTTTCATCGGTAAAGCACCAAATACACCATTGGATTGTGTAATCTCCGATTGTTTTTGGGATACCACAACAAGCGGCTGGGCAACCAGTTATGGCGGCACAGGCAAGACAACTGCCCTGATGAAAGCGCAATCCATTTTTGAAAATGCCGACTGGGATTTCGATACTATTTGGCAAATGGACACCATTGGCCCGCAAATAACACAAAACACCGTGTGGTTAAGCAAGAGCGGAGATTACGACAATTACAAGGAAGGTCTCAACGACGATGATTCGATTACGATAACTGTTCCAACACAAAATGAACTTCGCTGGCTTGCCGCATTGGAATCGCTGCTGCTCGGCACTGCCGGGGACGAGTGGAGAATAGGGTCAAATAAACTCGAAACAGCAATCACCCCGGAGAATTCTTCGGGGGCAAAACAGCAATCCGAATACGGCAGCGCCTCGGTTCAGCCGGTCAAAATCAATTCATCCCTGCTGTTTGTCGATTTCGTATCTCGTAAATTGCGGGAGATGACGTATGTAGATCCGAAATACGAATCGCCCGACCTGACGGCGTTAGCTGAACACATAACTTTGAACGGTATTACATCAATCGCAAGACAGAAAAACCCAGATTCAATCCTTTGGATGACGCTCGGCGACGGGTCGTTAATCTCAATGACCTACGAACGCGACCAGAACGTCGTAGCGTGGGCGAAACACCCATTGGGTGGCAATGGGTATGCTCAAAGCGTCTGCGTCATTCCTGGAGCGTCTGAGGACGTAATTTACCTGTCTGTGGCGCGAACCCTGACTGGCGATACGGTTTATTGGGAAGGCGAAGAAGTCTATTGGGAAGATGTGCTGGTTACGGACTACATCGGCGAGGTGGTTTATATCGAAAAGATGGCGCCGAGGGTATTTACGACAATAGAGGACGCTTTCTTTGTGGATTGCGGCATTACCTTTGAATCAGAGACGCCGACATCGACAATTACAGGGCTGGACCATCTGGACGGCGAAACAGTCAAAGTGCTTGGCGATGGGGTTGTCCTCGACGACGCTGTGGTGGAGGATGGCCAGATTACAGCGAAACTGGCCGGCGTAGAAACGATGGTATCCA
>JAQURJ010000016.1 GCA_028715705.1 Phycisphaerae bacterium
TGCCTTTTTTTGCTCACGAGAGGCATTTAAACATAAGCGCACACCGAGCGCAAGTTTAAAATGGGTAATTTATAAAAAATTTCTCTCACAAAAAAGTATTAGCAAATCAAGTGCCGAACAGGATTGGGAATTTTACGTTCATTGGCGTTTGATTTTGATTTTATCGTTTGTTTTTATTTGAAATCTGCTCCGTTTCGGACATAATAATATCCATGAGGCAGATAACCGAAATACCAAAACTTTCTCCCCGGCCTGTGGAGGGTCATAAGGGCGCGTTCGGGAGGGTATGCATCATTGCCGGTTCTGTCGGGATGGGCGGTGCGGCGGCATTGGCTGGTTCAGCTGCCCTTCGCGCAGGCTCCGGCCTTGTTCGGATAGCCACAGCCACTTCGGTACTTCCCATCGTAGCAGGACTGAATCCCTGTTATACCACGTTACCGCTTGCCGAAGACAAGACCGGCAAAATATCAGCCAAAGCGTTGGACGCCATTCTTGACCTGCTTGAAGGTAACGACGTGATCGCCTGCGGGCCTGGGATGGGGCAAAGCGGCGACCTTAAAAAAATCGTTGAAACCCTTATCGCGGAGAATATCCGTCTGATCCTTGACGGTGACGGCTTGAACAACCTTGCCGGAATCAAGGATGCCCCCGATAAAATAAAGGCAAGGCTCATTCTCACACCGCATCCGGGCGAGTTTGGCCGTTTGTGGAACGCTTTTTTCCGTATCAGCATGTCCGATTGCCGCGCCGATAAGGCCGCTGCGCTTGCAGCGAAGCTAAATTGCACCGTCATACTCAAGGGGCATCAAACCATAGTTAGCGACAGCGAAAAAAACTATGTTAATACCACCGGCAATCCTGGCATGGCTACAGCTGGTTCGGGCGATGTGCTGACCGGCGTTATAACGGCACTGGCAGGACAGGGGCTTGATAATTTCGATGCGGCTGTGCTTGGCGTTTATATTCACGGGCTGGCAGGTGACCTGGCGGCAGAAAAATTGGGGCAGATAAGTCTGACGGCGACCGATATAATCGAATTTTTGCCGCAGGCTTTTATAAACAGTAACCGGTAACTATCTCGAAAGGATATTTTAAATGGCAGATGCCAAGGAATTTTTTAATGATTTTCAGACCAAAATGGGCAAAGTTAAGGATATAACCCCTGATACAACGGCGGGGTTTGGCGGGCTTTTCGGCAAGGTGATGAAGGATGGCGCGATAACTCTGCTTGAAAAAGAGCTTATAGCTGTCGCTATCAGCGTAAGCCAGAAATGCACCCCCTGTATTCGTCTGCATGTCAAAAAGAGCCTCGAGGCCGGGGCGACCAAAGAGCAGATACTCGAAGCCTGCGGCGTAGCGGTAATGATGGGCGGCGGGCCGGCGTACACTCATCTCGCCGTGGTCATCGAGACACTTGAGGCACTTGAACAGTAAGCCGCAAAAACCTAAATTTATCGTGATATTATCAGGCCGTACCAGATATGCTTTTGCGGCCTGGTTTTTTGGAAAACAGGTTGTTGATTTATCTTGTTTTTATTTGTATAATGAGGTTTTATAAGAATTTAGTAATTATATAGTATTATTTTTTATAACCCGCGTATTTTCGCGGCTGACAATTGAATAACGGGCGTTTTTTTATAACTTTTTTATCATAATTTTGGAGTTTATATTATGCTGATCAATGTATTTCGCGCTGTCTTTTTTGTAATAGTTATTGCAATCATAGTCTTAAATTTAAGCATTCCCGAAATCAGCGGCGAAGAAGGCCGAGCCAACTTTTACGCTATCTTTTATGTCGGAGGGGCGATGGCCATTATTGCTTTTCTGATCGATGTTGTAACGCCTAAAAAATCACTTAATGCCCTTGCGGGGGTGTTTTTCGCACTGCTGGTCGGGACACTCATTAGCTGGGTACTCTCGCCGGTCGTCCCGCTGATAAACGTGATATATTATATCGGTCTCAGTGAAATCGCGATCAAGGCCATCAATTGGATCATGACCATAAGCATCTGCTATCTGATCATCACCATAGTGATGCGAACAAAAGACGATGTGCGTTTTGTCATACCTTATGTTGAGTTCGCCAAGCAGACCAAAGGCGCCCGTCCACTGGTCCTCGATACATCCGCGATAATCGATGGCCGCATCGCCGATCTTTATCGCCAGAAGCTTTTTGACGCCCCTCTGATTGTTCCGCGTTTTGTACTGAATGAACTTCAGCTTATCAGCGATTCAGCGGATAAGCTCAAACGCAATCGAGGACGGCGCGGGCTCGATATCCTAAAGGATATGCAGAGCAACCCTGTCGTTGACATCACTATCGATGAATCCATCATTCCTGAGGCCGAAGACGTCAAAGGCGTCGATCAAAAACTCGTTATCTTTGCCAAAAACTGCAACGGACGCGTTGTAACCACCGATTACAACCTTACCAAGGTTGCGCAGGTGCGGGAGGTCGATGTTCTCAATATAAATGATATGGCAAGTTCATTGAAGGCAATTGCTTTGCCTGGTGAAGGAATGGAAATTCGTGTAATAAAGGCCGGTGAAGAAGCTGACCAGGGCATCGGGTATCTCGACGACGGGACTATGGTGGTCGTTGAGAACGGCCGCAACAAGATCGGAAAAGACATCCAGATATCCATAACCAGTTCCCTGCAGACAAGTGCGGGCAAGATGATATTTGGAAAATTTGAAGGCTTTGCCCCCTCACCCACCGATAACGCCTCTGAATCCACAAATAATGCTCAGGGCAGTAATTACACCAACCAAAATAGCGGTTCCAGAAAGCGTTTCTATAAAAGAACTTCCACATAGAATCCTCCATAATTTCGAAAATCGCCGGATATTAAATTTTGCGGCAAAAAAGTCAGCGTCTGCTGTTTGGCAGACGCTTTTTTTGTTTCTATATTTTAAATGAAGACTGTGTGTCTGGGGAGCGGATTTGTGAAAAATCCGCATTATTTAACGATCAGGAGCTGATTATGCACAAGAGATTGATAAAACAAGGTGCTGAGCCGAGGAAAATTCTGCAAATCGTTTGTGAAAATAATATACCGGCTATAATGTCATATCAATCGCGGGAAAAATGGCATGTTTGCAAGGTAACACTTGTTGATATGGGTGCGTGCAGCTTTGAAATCGAGATAGCCGCTCGCAAAAAACCCCACCCGATGAATATCCAACGGGAGCAGCCTGTGGGCTTTTCGATAAAATACGGCTACGGCAAGGTTATTTTTGAGAGTATGGTGATAGGTTTCGCACAACTGCAAAATAGTGATTGTGGTGGACGGATCGTTCTTAGTGTTCCCAGCCGCATTGAGCTGGTTGAACGCCGCAGTTACTTCCGCGTTCAGGTTCCGCGAATGCTGAATGTTAAGACCTGCCTATGGCATCGCCGCAAAAACATCGACGGCAGATTCGAGCCGGATAAATACTGGGAGGGACAGTTGGTCGACATTTCTGCTGGAGGCGCTCAATTGGTTGTCGAAGCCGGACATGAAGACAGCTTCAAAGCTGGACAATTCATCGGCATGCGGTTTGTGCCGCTGCCGTATGAAAAGCCGCTGGCGTTCAACGCCCAGATACGAAATATCCTTCCGACAGCCGATGGGCAGTGTCTGTGTCTCGGTTTACAGATAGTCGGACTTGAGGCGACGGAGGAAGGGCGTGACATGCTCAGCAGGCTTTGCGGAGTCGTTGAAATGTATCATAAGATCAATCAATCCGGCATTACAATCAATCAGCTAAACGAGCAAAACAGTGAATAACTGATTTGATTAAGCGGTTTGGCCACTTTCAGTTATGGGCGGCGATTCATCGACAAGTTGGCGTTTTCTTGTAAGTCCTCGATATATCGCGCGGACTACACCCCATAAGGCAAATCCCACAAATATCACAAGCAGAGCCGTTTGTATCGTACTGCCCCAGATAAGACCTATTACAAATATTGTCTTTATAAGATGCGAGAATGGCTTTTTGCCCTTTACATATTGATTAACGATGTGCGGGTATCTGACGCGGCTGATCATCAAAAGCGCTATACCAATCGCGATAAAGGGCAGTGAAAAGAACATAACATTCTCAATCACACCGAACCAGTAGGATCCGACATCGAGGAAATCATGAAGGGTCTGCTGGTGGAAGAGGACGATGCTTGTAACAACGCCCGCAGCGGCAGGGGTCGGCAAACCGAAAAATGCCATGTGAGCTGTTTCGTCTTCTTCATTTTCCACATTGAACCGAGCCAGCCGTATCGCTGCGCAAGCGATATATGTTGCCGCGGCAAGCCAGATGAAGCGGTTAAAAAAGCTGTACAGTGCCGGATGCACAATCGTAATAGTGGCAAGTTTCAGTTGTGATATTTTCAGCACCAAAAACGCCGGCGCTATTCCGAAGCTGACCATATCGCAGAGGCTGTCGAGCTGTCCGCCGAAACTTGAAGTGCTGTGGCTCATCCGCGCCAGTCTGCCGTCGAGCATGTCGGCTATCATAGCAAAAAATATCATATACGCCGCCCACGCGAAGTACGTCGTTTTCAGTCGGTAGTAGGTGACTGTGGTAAATTCGAGCGTTCCGCGAGCCGTCAGCGCTATAGCGGCAAAACCGAAGACAGCGTTAAGAATTGTCACCAGCGAAGGCAAAATAGTGATATATTTTAACCGCTGCCTTTTCATTTTTCCAAACAGTTCTTTTCTTGACCGTCTCATTTATTGTCCTGTTTATATTCGGCGAGTATAGTAAGCCCCGCTCTGACTTTGTCGCCTATTTCAACTTTACAAACATTTTTTTCGTTTGCCGGAATGATAAGTTCTGTACGGCTGCCGAATTTTATCATCCCAAATTGTTCACCGCTATCAAGCATTTGCCCTGCTTCAGTGCAGCAGACGATATGCCGGGCGATAGCACCCGATATTTGGCGAACGATCATTTTATCCTGCGGTTCGTCAAGCCTTTGCAGATAAATCGCATTGGCTTCATTCACCTTTGTCGCGTGCGGGTGGCGAGCATCTTTGAAGCTGCCCTTTTTGTAAACGATTTTTTCGACTCGGCATTTGCATGGTGCACGGTTGATATGGACATTGAAGACGCTGAGGAATATGCCGATGCGAAGTGCCTTGCCGTTTATGAATTCAGGCTCATCAATTGTCTCTATATCGGCAACCGTGCCGTCGGCGGGGCTTATCAGAAGATTTTTCCCCATCGGGGCGATTCGGACCGGGTCGCGAAAAAAGGAAAGCATCCAGATAAACACGGCAAAGAGGATTATTTTCCCTGCTATGATCAGCCAGAGCGGGAAATACGCCAGCCCGACCGCAAGCCAGATAGCTGCCAGCACCAGCACCGCGACCGGATAAAAAACCGCCTGCGGCATACCGTACTTTGTTATTCTGAACTGTGTCGCCTTTTTTATGTCCATAACCAGCTATGATAGCCGGACTTGGCACAATTGGCAAGAAAATAGAAAATCAGATATTAGACGTTAGAAATTAGAGCAGGAACTTGGCCAGTTGCATCGCCGTCGGCATAGCCTTGTTCACTGTTATAGCCGTATCCGTAATCGCCGCTGTTTGCTGGTTGATAAAATTAAATTGAGAATTGCCCGTTTGGGAGAGCAACAGGATAAGTTAAAAAGAGAAAAGCATGGAATGCCTTTTGTTTTCTATTCTTGCTTAACTCTTTGATCTATTTTGATATCATATTTTTGCTCTGGATAAGTCCAGAAATTTCTACCCCAACCCGCTAATCTTTCATTTTTGAAAACTACAGGCGTGTAACGTTCAGAGTCGCTAACATATGCAGAATGATTTGTTAGATATAACAACGCTTCGGTATCGCTAAATGCTTCCCTCTGATAAGGCTTGCCCATAATATCTAAAACGTCGTTTTTAGACATTCCTATCTCCAAGAGATTCAAGTTGTCTCTGTTTCTTTGAGAAACACAGCTACGATCCAAATTACAAATGCTTTTGCAACCAGTAAAAAACAACAAAATAATACAAAAGATGATGTTTTTCTTCATACTCATTAGTTCATCCCTATTTTTTAAGTAGCAAGTTTCAACCATTTTTATTTTCTATTTTCACACCTCAATAATTGTCTTCAGGTGACACCGCTTTAATTTTCTTGGATTCGGGTCCATAGAGCAATACCCATAGATTCAACTTTTTACGCAATGGTTGCCTCACCCTGTTCCTCAATTCGTTCAAATAATCCTGTGATGCAGGTAATGCTAATCCCAAATATGGCACCGCTCTATTGAATTTAGTATAACGTGCTGGTAAGTTTATTAAATTATCACAATAATAGGAAACTACGCTCGCCAGTGCTCTATCAAAGTTGTTTCGCTGAGTCTGTGTTTTACCACTACCACTACCCTTACATTCAATTTGCCACCATTCGTTTTCAGATACACCGATAATATCTGGTCCGCTTCTTGAAAAGTTAATAGGTCTAATATCCTTTTCCTTAGTAATCCAATCAGCAACTCTACCATAGATTTTTGCGCAATTGGTGTCACCATTGATAGGTGAGAATTGATATGGACTAACATTCCGTTCCATGAGAAAATCAAAAGTGGCACATAAAACGTCAATTTCTGAAATTATTTGCATGAACACGACTTTCATTCTGTTTCTTGCATTTTTACTTTGGCGTGGAATTCCTCAAAACGGCAGGTTTCCCTCGCCATGAATGGCAAAAATAGCGGTAAATAGTCGAAAAAGCAAGGGGAAAAAGTGAAAAAAGTGTGAAAGGTGTGAAGGTAAGAAAGCTGGATTCGGTGTTTTCGCGGGAATGAGAGGGGGCGAAAGTTTTTGGAAGGGTTGTGTCGCCCCGTTGGGGCTTGGAAAAGATGTGGATACTTTTTACCGGTGGCTGATGCCACCGGCTATTAATATGCCGCTCCTTCGGAGCTTAAGAAGATACGGCTGCTTTTTTGAACTTGACGCGGGGGGGTAAAATCGTTAGTCTTTTGCGAGTTTTTGCACGAAGAATAGGTATAGGTACGTCTTGTCCGAGAAAGCGCAAAAGGTAAAAGTCAAAAGTTCATAGTAAACAGCCGAACAGCCTGGATTCCCGTTTTCGCGGGAATGACAAGTCGTATCCGGCAACCGGCTAATGTTAGAATTTTAGGAAAATAGAAAGGTTTTGAAATGTTTACAACAATTGTTGATGTAATTGCTCGTCAGATACTCGATTCCCGCGGCAATCCCACCGTAGAGGTGGATGTGATGCTCGACGACGGTTCTTTCGGCAGAGCGGCTGTGCCCAGCGGCGCAAGCACTGGCGCGTACGAAGCGGTCGAACTTCGCGACACCAAAAACAAACGCTACCTCGGCAAGGGCGTTTACACAGCTGTGCAGAATGTGAACGAAGTTATCGCACCGGAAGTTTTGGGCATGGACGCGATGGCTCAGGAAGAGATAGACCGGCTGATGATAACTCTTGACGGTACGCCCAACAAGGGCAAGCTCGGTGCAAATGCTATCCTTGGCGTATCGCTGGCGGTCGCCAAAGCCGCAGCCGATTCGGCTTGCCTGCCTCTTTATCGGTATCTTGGCGGATGCAACGCCAATATGCTGCCTGTTCCGATGATGAACATTCTCAATGGCGGCAAGCACGCTGACAACAACGTCGATTTCCAGGAATTTATGATCATGCCCGCCGGCGCCAAGGATTTTCCCGAAGCGCTGCGGATGGGAGCTGAGATTTTCCACACTTTAAAAGACGTGCTGAAAAAGAAAGGCTACAACACAGCCGTCGGCGACGAGGGCGGTTTCGCACCGTCATTGAAGAGCAATGAAGAGGCTCTCGAAGTGATTATGGAAGCTATCAAGAAGGCTGGTTACAAGGCCGGCAAGGATGTCTTTATCGCTCTTGATCCGGCTGCGACCGAGATGTTCGACGAGACCAGCAAAAAGTACAAGTTCTTCAAGAGCGACCCCAAGAGCAAGGTATCGTCAGCCGATATGGTAAAGCATTGGGCAAAGTGGGTTGACAAGTATCCAATTATTTCTCTCGAAGACGGTTTGGCCGAAGACGATTGGGACGGCTGGAAGAAGCTCAACGATGAACTCGGCAAGAAAATTCAGCTCGTCGGCGACGACCTGTTCGTTACCAACACCAAAAGACTTGCCAAGGGTATCAAGCTGGGCGCGGCCAATTCGATACTTATCAAGCTCAACCAGATAGGGACGCTGACCGAGACGTTCGAGGCCGTGAAGATGGCGCAGCGTGCCGGATGGACAGCGGTTATGAGTCATAGAAGCGGCGAAACCGAGGATTCTTTTATAGCGGATCTGGCTGTGGCGACCGGTGTGGGGCAGATAAAGACAGGTTCTGCCTGCCGCACCGACCGCATCTGCAAGTACAATCAGCTCCTTCGGATTCACGAGGAACTCGGAAGCGCGGCACAATATGGCGGCTGCCTGTTGCAAAAATAACTTTTTTGCCGATAATAAGACAGGCTGATTTTAGCCTGCCTTTTTTTATTTGTTTATGCAAAAGCAGAAAATATTCGGATTCATTTTTTTCGCCATATTCTTTGGCACAGGAGCAGCGGCTCTGGTGTTTGCCATTTTAAGTGAGGAACTTATCGATCACTGGCGCAACCGCAGCACACTCGCTGAAGCGAGGCAAACGAACGAAAAACTCCGCCTGCTGAACGACGATTACGACGAACTGCTGGCCAAGATAGAAAGTAACCCAGAATTACTCGAGCGGCTCGCGCCCGCTGTACTCGGCACCGATTCCAACGAGCCGAACACGGTCAATCCGCATTTCACTCCGCAGCAATTGCAAGCGGCAAGGCTGGCTTTGAAGGAGCAAATCGGCCAGCAGCACAAAGAACTGCCCGCGTGGCTTTTACGGTCGAACGAACCACGTCGCAGATTGGCTATTCTTTTAGCCGGCGCATTTTTGATACTTGTTTCATTTATCTGGTTCGGAGCCGCAAAAAATACTATGCCGCGACAGAAAACGTGAGAATGTCATTGCGAGCGAAGCCTGCCTTGAGCTTGTCGAAATGGCGAAGCAATCTCAAATCATTATATAGCTGAACGGTTTAGATTTCCGCAGCCTAAAGACAAGGCCTCGCAACGACAACGTCCTGTTTTTAGCGTTACTCAAAAGCAAGCAGATTGAAGCCGGTTTTGGGGTCTTTTTTACGCATCGCTTTTATGTCGAGGATTTCGATGATGGTAACTTCGAGGATGAGGAACGTAGTCGCTCCGCCGCGTGGGCAGCCGATAACGCTTGTTTCGCCCCGCTGCATCGCCGCATGGATGTGCAGTTTCGGCTGACCGGTTTCATCGCAATAAATTGTTCCCACACCCAGCGTTTCGCCGGGGCCGGTGAACTGCTTGAAATTCGCTTCTATTTTTGGCGTTTCGGTCTTTGGCCCGACCACGACATCGGCTTTTCTGATACCGCCTGTGGTAAACACCGCGGCGCAGGCGATATTTTCATCGGCTGCTATCTTTTCGATGGATTCGTAAAGGTCTTCACCTTCATAGAGCCTTGCGGCTATGATGCGGCCGGCTTTCCCTACTGAATATTCCATATTGAAGTCCAGAATTCTAAATCCTATTTATGTTATCATCCCTAACATTTGTCTATTTTGCGATTGATTAGAACGGCGTTTACGGCTGCGCCGAAGCCGTTGTCGATATTCACCACGCTAATTCCATCCGCGCAGGAATTCAGCATCGTTAGCAGCGCAGCGAATCCGCCGAAGCCGCTGCCGTAGCCGACGCTTGTTGGAACAGCGATAACCGGACAGCTAACCAGCCCCCCTACCACGCTGGCAAGTGCGCCTTCCATTCCGGCTACGACGATTAAAACATTTGCTTTCGACAGCTTCCTCGTATGCGCCAGCAGGCGGTGAAGTCCGGCTACGCCGACATCGCAGATAAGCTCTGTTTTCTGTCCCATTATCTCGGCAGTGACTTTCGCTTCGCAGGCGACGGCAAGGTCGGCTGTGCCAGCGGTAATAATTGGCAATACCGATTTGGAGGGTTTTATCTTTTTCTGTTCGAGGATTATCGCGCGGGCGAGTTTATCGTACCTTGCCTCTGGGAAACGGTCCGACTCGGCTAACGCTGTAAAAACGGATTCATCGGCTCGAGTGGCCAGCACATTGTTGCCCTTTTCGGCCAGTCGGCTGAAAATTTCGATTATCTGCTCGGTTGTCTTGCCGGGACAATAGATAACTTCGGGAAAGCCGCGGCGCAGGCTGCGGTGATGGTCGATATTTGCAAAGCCGATATCCTCGAACGGCATGTGGGTAAGGTTATCGACGGCCTGGTCGGTGGTTATCTTGCCGGTTTTTACCTGTTCGAGCAAATTTTTGAGTTCTGTTTTGTCCATTATCCATTCGCTTTCGGTTCGAGGTCGAGTGCGGCGAAAATGCCCGCCTTGAATTTGTGATACGCCAAAGAGGCTACCATAACCGCGTTATCCGTGCAATAGCGTTTTTCCGCTACCAAAAGGTTCACCGCTGGCGTCTGGTTTCCGCAAAAATCTTTCAAAGCATCCCGCAGAGCCGAATTGGCCGCAACGCCGCCGCCGAGTATCACCGTCTTTGAGCCGGTTTTCAGTATTGCCCGTCGCACTTTTTCGACGAGCACATCGACGACCGCCTTCTGAAACGATGCAGCGATATCGGCTATCTGCTGAGTGGTCATTTGGCTGACAAGATTTTTGCCTTTCATATCCTGCCCGCGGCAGTGATACAGCACAGCTGTCTTCAACCCGCTGAACGAAAAATCGAGCGAATCCTTATCGAGCAGCGTTCGCGGAAAGTTTATCGCCTTGGGGTTGCCGTCTTTTGCAGCTTTTTCGATAAGCGGCCCGCCGGGATAACCGAGGCCAAGAATCGAAGCTACCTTATCGAACGCCTCACCTGCCGCATCGTCTATGGTAGAACCGAGCAATGCCGGCTCCAGCGGCGATTTGTAATCGTAAAGGCTGGTATGCCCCCCGCTTACTATCAATGCGATAGCCGGAAGTTCGAGCTTATCGCAGCCAAGAAGACCAGCCTGAATGTGGGCGTGCAAGTGATTTATGGCGATAAGCGGTTTTTGCCATGCGAAGGCGAGCGTTTTTGCCGCTGTTACGCCCACGATAAGGGCAATGGTCAACCCCGGCTGATTGGCAACGGCTATCGCGTCTATTTCATTGGGCGATACATCTGCCTGCTCTATCGCCTGATGGAGGCAGGGATAAATATTTTCAATATGCGCGCGGCTGGCGATCTCCGGCACAACCCCGCCGTATTTATCATGCAGAGCCGTCTGGCTGGCAACGACAGAAGAAAGAATCTTCACCCCATCCTGCACCACAGCCGCAGCCGTCTCGTCGCAGCTTGTCTCTATCCCAAGGATATTTATAGGCTTACCATTACTTCGCATAGGCCGAAATCTTAAGCATAAACAGGGCAAAAGTCAATTATCCGAAAAATTGGGGGCGGAAGGGTGAAAATCAACTAAATCTTGCGGAAAAATGTTGTTGTCACCACAGATATTGTATAAAATAACCCGTTAAAAGTAGAAAAGGAGTTTAAATTAGAGGGGTTTACTATGAAGGTAAATTTCAACAGAGCAGCACTGGCGGAGGCACTTGGATTGTTGACCAGCGTTATACCGGCTCGGACGCCCAAACCGGTACTAAAATGCATCAAGATCAGTGCCGGCAAGGACAGCGTTACCATGTGCGCCACTGACCTGGAAGTCGGAATAAGCTATCAGGTTAGCTCCGTGCAGGTGGAAAAAGAAGGCGATATCGTTATCCCTGCCGATCGGCTGACAAGCATCGTGCGGGAAAGTGTCGATGACGTGCTCAGTCTCGAATCAAAGGACGGAAGTTGCACGATACTCGGTTCAGACAGCCATTTTACCATTTACGGTATGGAAGCCGAGCAGTACCCCGAAGTACCCGGTTTCGACGGCAAGGCCGATATCGAGGTCAGCCTCGAAGCCCTGCAGAACGGTATCGAACAGACGCTGTTCGCCACAGCCAAAGAGAGCACCCGCTATGCGCTCAACGGAGTGCTGTGGGAGCTTAAGGGCAAGAAACTCTCACTTGTGGCGACCGATGGCCGCCGTCTGGCAAAATGCCGTATCAGCCTGGCCAAAGCTGTGGAAAGCCAGATTGAAGAGGCCAAGCTGATCGTTCCCGCCAAGACCATGGGACTTTTGGATAAGATTGGCGGCGACGAAAAAGATGTCCTCTCAGTAAAACTGGTCGATAACCAGATTGTAATAAGCTGCGGCGATGTGGTCATAAGCAGTAATCTCGTGGAAGGCAATTTTCCCAAGTACGAAGATATTATCCCGACCGATTATGACAAAAAAATAGTCCTCGGCACAGACGCCGTTATGAGCGCCGTAAAGAGAGGTTCGCTTTTGACGACCGAAGAATCCCGCGGCATAAAACTTTCCATAAGCAAAAACAGTATAGTGTTTACCTGCAGGTCGCCCGAAGCCGGCGATGCCGAGATAAAGATGAGTGTCGATTACGACGGCGAGCCGATAGATATCGGTTTCAATCCGCAGTTCATGATCGACGTTCTTCGGGTGGTCGGCACGCCTGAATTCGAGCTTGAGCTTGGCCAGTCGGACAGGCCCGGCTTGATAAAAAGCGGCAAGGACTTTCTATATGTCCTTATGCCGATAAGTCTAACATAGTAAAAGCAAAAAAAAGTAAAAACAACTGTGAATGCAAACAGGTTTGATGAAAACGAGCGGCTGCGCAAGAGCGTCAAATGGAAACGTCCGCCCAAACCGATGGAAGAAAAACTCGGTGATACGCTCGCAAAAATTTTCGCTCGCAAAATAGAGCCGCGACAGAAAAAACAAAAAGGCGTAGCCGAATACTGGAATGATCTTCTGCCACAGGGCTTGAAAGAGCATTGCAGAGCGGAAAATTTAAATGCTGGAATCTTGAACGTGGTAGTTGATTCACCGGTTTATGCTAACGAATTGCAATGGTGTCAGCAGAATTTGCTGGAAAATTTACAGAAACATTGCCCAAAGGCAAGAATAATAAAGATAAAAACAAGGATTGGTAAAATAATTTAGAGACGCAAAATATTGCGTCTGATGACGATAAAGGAGTGTGTTTGTGGCTATTAAAGAACATCAATATGATGCAAGTAATATAAAGATACTCGAAGGCCTGGATGCGGTTAGAATGCGGCCCGATATGTATATCGGCGAACGAGGTTCAGCGGGTATGCATCATTTGGTCTATGAAGTAATTGACAACTCTATCGACGAGGCTCTGGCGGGGCACTGTGATAAGGTAACGGTTAATATCGAAGCCGACGGAAGCTGTAATGTCGAGGATAATGGTCGTGGAATCCCTGTCGAGGTACATAAAGAAGCGAAAGTCAGCGCACTTGAAGTGGTATTGACAACACTTCACGCGGGTGGAAAATTCGACAAGGATAGTTACAAAGTCTCCGGCGGTCTGCACGGCGTAGGCGTCAGCGTAGTGAATGCACTGAGTGAATGGCTGGAAGCGGATATCTATCGTGACGGAAGTCACTATCATTTCGAGTGCAAGAAAGGCGCCTCGCAGGGCCACATCAAAAAAATCGGCCCTACCACCAAACGCGGAACAAAGATCAGCTTTATGCCGGATACTGACATATTCGCAGACGCCGAATTCGATTACGATATACTGCTCAAGCGCATCCGCGAGATGGCCTACCTTAACGCCGGAATACAGATCACCTTCAAAGACAATAGAAATAATAAAAAAGAGACATTCAAATTCGACGACGGCATCAGGGCGTTCGTGCAGCATCTTAACGAGGGCAAGGAAATTCTCCACCCCGACGTGATATATTTCAGCAGGGAAGATACCAACCAGATGATGAGTTGTGAGATAGCAATGCAGTATAACGATGGCTACACCGAAAACGTGCTGGTCTTTGCTAATAACATTCGCAACATCGATGGCGGAACGCATCTGTCAGGTTTTCGCACGGCACTTACCCGAACAATGAACTATTACGCCAAGAACAATAATCTTCTCAAAAATGGGCAGGCAACGACAGGAGAAGACCTGCGAGAAGGTTTGACGGCGGTGGTCTCTATCAAATTAGCCGACCCGCATTTCGAAGCGCAGACCAAGGTCCGGCTGACGAATCCAGAAGCTGGCACTTTTGTCGAAACAACCGTAAACGAGCAGCTTACGCACTACCTCGAAGAGCATCCATCCGAATCCAAACGGATACTTATCAAGGCCATACAGGCCGCTCAGGCAAGAGAAGCGGCGAGAAAGGCCCGCGAGCTGACTCGCCGCAAAGGCGCTCTGAGCAGCACAAGCCTGCCGGGAAAACTGTGGGATTGTGCCAGCCGCGAAAAGGCCAGCACTGAGATATTCGTCGTTGAGGGCGATTCGGCTGGCGGTTCGGCAAAGGCCGGACGCGACCGGAATATACAGGCTATTCTGCCTTTGAAGGGAAAAATTCTCAACGTCGAAAAAGCTCGGCTCGAAAAAATGCTCGGCCACGACGAAATCAGAACGATAATCAGCGCTCTGGGAACAGGCATCGGAAGCGACGAGTTCGACCTAACCAAATGCCGCTACGGCAAGATCGTACTGATGACCGATGCCGATGTTGACGGCGCGCACATTCGCACACTATTGCTGACATTCTTCTTCCGTCAGATGCCGCAATTATTCGATAGCGAAATGATTTACATCGCTCAGCCCCCACTGTACGAAGTCCGCGAAAAAGGCAAAAAGAACAGTGAATACATCCTCAGCGAGACACACATGCGAAAGCGAATGGCATCGCGAGGCCTGGAAGGCACTGAACTGAACATCCGCCCGAAAGATAAAAAGGCAAAGAATGTCACTATCAGCGGGAAAAAACTCGATGAGCTTATTACCAGCCTATCGGAAATTGAAAGGATAACCGGCGTTCTTAGCCACAGAGGAATTATATTCAATGACTTTGTCACAAAATTCTACAATGGAAATGCCCTTCCGTCTTTCAGGATTCTGTATCAGGGCTCAGAAGAAATATTCGCCGAAAAGAGCGAATTTGAAAAACGTTACGACGAACTGAAAGCCCTTGTAGCAGCCGAGACCGAAGCCGAAATCGAAGAGACCGAATCGCTCGTGGGCGAAGAGCTTCACGAGGTTGACCGCATCAACGCCATAAACGAATCGCTCCAAAAGAATTTCGGTTTTGACCTGAAAGATTACCTGCTAAAGCCCGAAAAAACTGTCAGCGGCGAGTCCCTGCCGACAAAATTTGAACTGGCCAACGACGAGAACCGTTATGACATCGCTTCGCTTGGCGATATCTGTCACGGAATACGCCAGATCGGCGGCAAGGGAATCGAGATAAAGCGGTTCAAGGGTCTTGGCGAAATGAACGCCGACCAGCTTTGGGATACTACGATGAACCCATTGACGCGGACACTTTTGAGGGTAAAGGTCGAAGACGCCGGCGAAGCCGACAGACTGTTCAGTATTTTGATGGGCAGCGACGTTGACAAACGCCGAACCTTCATACAGGACCACGCACTCGAGGTCCAAAACCTCGACATATAAGATGCTATGGTGCCATTGTTGGGGGTATGTGTAAATAGCGGGAAATTTCTGGATACCTGCTCCCTTGGGGATAAATTTCGCAGGCATGACAGTTGATTACCTATAAATTCAAATGTTACAAGGTGATAGTGCTATACCCAATTCTGCGAACTTAATACCGCTTCTTCGGCTACAATTTCTTTTTTCACTGTTTGCTTCAAAAACACAACAACCGCTTCTATTGTCATCCATGCCGCCAGGATGAAAATGCCGCCCCCGATAACTGTCAACAGCCATTTACCGTCGCTTATGAACTGTATTTCATTTTTAATCATCGCCCAACTCGTAATCGCCAGCATTATAAAGCAGGGAACAGCGGCGACAATAAACTTCAAACCGCCCTTCCGTCTAAGATACAATGTCACCACTAAAAGCGCCAGCGCCGCGAGAAGCTGGTTCGCCGTTCCAAACAGCGGCCATAACTTCATCGCACCGGCTCCGTCGGCACCGCTTGCAAAAGCAAGACCAGCCGCAGTCACTACCGCAACAGTCGTAGCAGCCCACCTTCCGCCAAGCCAGCCGATACGAAAATCGTTTGCCAGCTCGCTGATGACATAACGCTGCAATCTTACCGATGTATCTATCGTAGTGCCCGCAAACGATGCTATAAAAACACCCATCAAGGTGACACCGACAGATTCGGCGATTCCTATACTCGACATCAGATTGGCTGCACCCTTGATAACAGGCGTAATTTTATCACCGCCAAATGCGCCGTAATAATGATTCCATGCCTGTGCCCCAAGCAATGTGGAACCATACGGCAGATTAACCGCCATTCCGATTCCCGCTCCGACACAGATAATAACCAGCACCGCCAATGCCCCCTCCAGCAGCATCGATCCGTATCCTACAAAAAGGCTGTCCGGCTCGGAGTTTAATTGCTTTGGGCTCGTACCCGACGCTACCAGCGAATGAAATCCGCTTATCGCTCCACAGGCGATCGTTACGAACATAAACGGCCAGATGGGCAAGGCATCCGCAGGCAGCGAACGGTTTATCGCGGGAGCCACCAGCGGCAAATCAGAATTAAAAGCGGCAAAAACCGCCCCCGCCACAAGTAAACCCATCGCGATGAAAAGCTGCCATGCGTTGATATAATCTCGCGGCTGAAGAAGAACCGTTACCGGCAGCGTAGAGGCAAACCAGCAATATAAAAGTAAAATAATAACCCAAACTCCCGTTGGAGGAATGCCGCCAACAGCCGGCATATTAGTCACGTTTGGCCAATGAACATGAACATAAGCACCAAGAGCTATGGAAAGATACATAGCGATAACCGCGATAGCAGTGGCTATCAGCACATTGCCGTTTTTCTTGTAAATGATAAAGCCAAGCAGCATCGCTATCGGGATTTGTAACCAGACAGGAACAACTGAACTGGGAAATTGAGCGAACACTCCGGCTATCACGACGCCAAAAATGGCTATCACTATCAGCAGAGCAAGAAACACCACCGCGAAGAACAGCAGCCGAACCCGCTTGTTGATATATTTGGCAGCTATTTCAGAGATGCTCTTGCCCTCATTACGCAGTGAAACTACCAGCGAACCAAAATCATGCACCGCACCCATAAATATGCAGCCGAGTACTACCCAAAGGATCGCCGGAAGCCAGCCCCAGATAATCCCTATCGCCGGGCCGACAATTGGGCCTGTACCTGCGATAGAAGTATAATGATGGCCGAATATTATACCACGTTTTGTAGGTACATAATCGATACCGTCTTTCAATTCACGCGAGGGCACAGGAGCGTCTTTACGCAAGCGGAAAATCTTTTTGGCAAGAAATCGGCCATACGTATTATATGCGACGATATACGCCAGACCGCAAATCAGCATTAAAGCCAAAGTCTGCATAGCTTAAAACTCCTAAAACACCATTATACCCCCTTTGACGGAGCAGTAGTAATGGAAAACTTGTTGCAAACCTGCTGCAATGGCCTCATTGAAAAACCATTACCTGACATAACATCTTGAAGTTCAGAAACTTATAAAAAGCGGGCGATGGGATTCGAACCCACGACATTCGGCTTGGGAAGCCGACATTCTACCGCTGAATTACGCCCGCAAGTAAAATTATAAGCCAAACAATAACAAGTATTTACCACCGTTGTCAACATTTTTCCGCTTCCTGATTTTCCTCTAAAACGTCTGAAAAGGTCATTTTAAGGTCAGTCGCGCCGGTATCAAATAATTTATTGCCAAGTTTAATGGCAGCTTCAAAGTGCATTTCATTGACCGTACTGTAAAAGGGGTTAGTCGTTTCGATAGAGCCTTGATTACACAAGCCTCAAACAGCCTGCTTTCAATTCGAGCATCGAATGTCTTGCCAAGCTGTTCCGGTGATTTATTACTTGTGATGAATGTTCGCTTCTGGCCTTTTATCCTTCGGTCGAGAATCATCAGGAACGTTTTAAGCGAGGTGCTGAATGAATGGCGGACATTTGACTTGCCAATTACGCCGCCCGTTCCTGTTTCATTTCGTACATTTCCTCATACACCGCCGGGCGTCCAACACAAGTGATTGGCAACTAAGAACTTACGTAATAGCGGGGGGAGGATTCGAACCTCCGACCTCCGGGTTATGGGCCCGACGAGCTACCAGACTGCTCTACCCCGCGATCATTTCAACAGCCTAACACAACTATGATTTTTTTCAAGTCGATTAAGCAACTTTTTCTAAATTTGTTCTCGAATTTTTTCGGCTAATGTCTGCATCTTACCTTCCGGATACTCATAAGAAGGCCATCGATTAAAAACGCCGTCGTCTGAATTTCTAGGTACAATATGAAAATGCAAATGTTCAACCACCTGTCCGGCTGCTCTGCCATTATTACACAGAACATTATAAGCGTCCGCCTTTACCGCTTTCTGCACGGCGGCGGCTATTTTACCAAGCGGTGAACAAACTTTGCTCAGAAGTTCGGGTGGACAATGATGAATTTTCTCATAATGCCGCCTAGGTATCACAAGTGTATGGCCATCACTTATAGGTGCGATATCCATAAAAGCCAGCACATGCTCATCTTCGTAAATTTTTGTCACCGGAATATCACCGGCTACCATTTTACAAAATATGCAGTCGCTCACAGCCATCGGTTATTACTGCTCGGCTTGTTTTTCTTCGGCCTTTTCAGTTACCGGTTCAACCGGTTTTTCTGTCTTAACTTTTTTCTTACGAGTTTTTTTCTTCGGTTTGGTTTCTGGCTGCGTTTCCTGACCTACAAGCTGCAATAATACCAGTTCGCCATTATCACCAAGCCGTCGTTTAGCAGTGCGAATTATTCTTGTATATCCGCCAGTCCTATCCAAATATTTTGGAGCGACATCACTGAAAAGCTTACCGACGACAGTACCTTTTTTAATATAATCACCGTCCAGCAGCTCATATATCTCACGATTGCCAAGAACCGAAATAGCCCGACGCCTGGCCGCTAATGTCCCTTTGCGTGCAAGCGTAATAAGTTTTTCAGCGAAAGGCTTTACTTCTTTGGCCTTTTCGATAGTCGTTGATATTGTTCCATGTTCAAAAAGCGACTGTACCAGATTACGCCGCAACGCCAATCTGTGCTCGCTTGTCCTTCCTAATCGTCGTCCTGCTACTCTGTGACGCATATTTCAACCCTTTTACGGCAAAACTCAAACATTAACATCCGTCATTCCAAGTGAAAGCCCCATATCGGCAAGCTTTCTCTTGATCTCACGTAAACTTGTTTTTCCAAAACTACGGACCTTCAACAAATCTGCTTCTGTCATTTTAACCAGATCGCCAATTGTATCCATTTTTATCGATTCAAGGCAGTTGCTGGCTCGAACGCTGAGCTCCATCTCCTGGATAGGTATTTTGAGCTTGGCAGCTAACTCTTCATCGAACTTGTCCTGCTCAGGCTGTTCTTCAACTTCGGTTATCTGTTCAGAAATAGTTTCTCCACCGACTTCATGATACTGCACAAACGGATTAACATGTTTTCGTAAAATTTTGGCAGCTTCGACCAGAGCCATCTCCGGCGAGGCTGTCCCATTGGTCCATATTTCCAGAATAAGGCGATCATAGTTGGTCTTCTGACCGACACGCGTATTCTCCGTCGAGTACCGAACTCTTGTAACTGGAGAATAAACAGCATCAAGCATAATTCGGCCGATTTCCTGCTCGAACCTATCGGCATCAGCCGTGCGTTCTGATACAGGCACATAACCGCGACCACTCTCGACAACCATTTCCATTTCGAATTTTACATTTTCGGTAAGAGTGGCAATAACCTGATCTTCATTTACTATCTCGATCGCAGGATCCGCTTCAATATCAGAGGCTGTAACCACTCCGACTTTTTTTACGGAAATCTTCATGGTTTTGGGGCCTGTGCCGTTAAGCCTTACCACTAAGCTCTTGGCATTCAGCACAACCTCGGTCACATCTTCCATCACACCCTTTATGGAAGTGAATTCATGCTGGACACCGGCTATTTTTATCGATGTCACCGCACTTCCTTCAAGTGACGAAAGAAGAATACGCCTGAGGCTATTCCCTATAGTCGTTCCAAAACCCCGTTCAAACGGTTCAATAAAAAACCGACCGTATTTATCATTCGAAATTGTCGTATCTTTTTCTACCCGTGTGGGTAATTCCAAACCACGCCATGTAACTCGCATACAGGCCTCCTATGACCAATATTTAACAATGAGCTCAGCAATCCCTGCCATCTAAAACTCACTTTTATCTTGAACAATTTTCAACAACAAGCTGCTCTTCAATCGGTATCTGCACATCTTCACGTGAAGGCAGCGCAACTATGGTAGCTTCAAGCCCATCCCTGTCAAGCTGGAGCCAACCCTGAGTCGTAAAATTGGGGTTGCTTTCCAATTGTGCTTTGACAAGTTTTTTAGCTCTTTCATTATCCTTTACTGTAATCTTATCGCCTATCACAACAGTGTAATCGGGAATATCAACTTTATGACCGTTGACATGGATATGACCATAAGCAATAATCTGCCTTGCGGCTTTTCGCGAAGGAGCAAAATTGAGCTTATAAATAACATTATCCAGCCGCCTCTCCAGAAGCTGAAGCAACATCTGGCCGGTGTTGCCTTTCACACGCTCGGCCTCATGGAAGTAACGCATGAACTGTTTATCAAAAAGACCGTAATAACGTTTCACTTTTTGTTTTTCGCGAAGACGAACGCCATATTCACTGGCTCTGCCACGGCGCCAACCGTGCATACCCGGCGCCAAGCCCTTCTGCTTTCGTTCTATCTGACATTTCGCCGTCTCACATTTGACGCCCTTGAGCATCAACTTCATTCCTTCACGACGACACAACCTACATGATGGACCAACATATCGTCCCATTTTTGTTTATATATCTCCGATAAAATATTAAACTCGTCTTTTCTTTGGCGGACGGCATCCATTATGTGGAAGCGGTGTCACGTCCTCTATCGATGAGATACGCAACCCTGCCTGCTGCATAGCCGATATAGCAGACTCACGTCCGGAACCGGGTCCTTTAACCCGAATTTCAACCTCACGGACACCATTTCGCATAGCCACACCTGCACACCGCTGCGCAGCTTGCTGTGCGGCGAAAGGAGTGCTCTTTCGAGAACCCTTAAACCCAACACATCCCGACGATCCTGAACAGATAGTGTCGCCGTCCGGGTCGGTAATCGTTATCAGCGTGTTGTTAAAAGTCGCCCTTATATGCACAACCGCCTTAGCTACGTTCTTTCTGACTTTCTTTTTAGTGCTCTTTGCCATCAGTTACAAGTACCCCGTTCATTTACCTTATTATCTTGCTTCTTTAACACCCTTTTTGCCTGCAACAGTCTTTCGCGGCCCTTTTCGAGTTCTGGCGTTACTCTGGGTGTTCTGCCCGCGAACCGGCAAACCCTTGCGGTGGCGAAGGCCGCGGTAACAGACAATATCCTTAAGCCGACTGATATTCTGCGAAACCTGCCGACGAAGCTGTCCGCCGACAATGTAATTTTTGTCGATTATCTGCGTTATACGGCTAAGCTCGTCTTCGGTAAGCAGTTTGGCTTTGGTCATCTTTTCGATCTTGGCATCTTTGAGTATCTGTTCCGAAAAATGCTGCCCAATCCCATGGATGTAGGTCAGCGCGATCCATATTGACTTATCATTCGGGACATCAACACCAACTATACGCGGCATAGTTACTCCTTATCTTCAAAATTTAACAATTTAGCCCTGCCTCTGCTTGTGCCGGGGATCTGAGCAAATCACCCGAACAACACCTTTTCGGCGGACTATCTTGCAATTTTCACAAATTCGTTTTACTGAACTTCTAACTTTCATATTTAACCTGCTCTCAACATCAATGTCTCAGGACAATTCTACCCTTCTTCAAATCATATGGCGACATCTCAACTACCACAGTATCGCCCGGCAGGATACGTATAAAATGCATACGCATCTTGCCGCTCACATGAGCAAGAATCTCATGACCGTTTTCCAATTGCGCCTTAAACATCGCGTTAGGTAACGCTTCAAGTACTTTTGCTTCCAGTCTTATCGCATCCTTTTTTGCCATAAGCTACTTAGCTGTCAGTACCTCACAACCACCTTTCGTTATTGCAACCGTATGCTCAAAATGAGCCGAATTCTTTCCATCTTTTGTAACAACCGTCCACCCATCTTTGAGTGTCCATGTATCGTCTGTTCCGGCGTTTATCATAGGCTCTATAGCCAGCACCATTCCTTCCCTCAACAGGATATCGTCGGCAAGCAATTCCTTGCTGACGAAATTCGGAACCTTGGGGTCTTCGTGCATCTGTCGCCCTATTCCATGACCGACAAAATCCTTGACCACCGAAAAACCAGCCGATTCGGCAAAACTCTGCATCAAACCGGCAACTTCACTCCATTTGATCCCTGCACGGCAATTTTCCACAGCAATATCCAGAACACGCCGTGTAGCATCGATAAGCCGCTTGTTAGCTGCGCTTATATTGCCGATTCCAACCGTTACCGCGCTATCACCGCAAAATCCGTCGAGCCGTACCCCGAAATCAATGCTGAGAATGTCACCATCTTTGAGAATGACCTTCTCGTCCGGTATCCCATGTACCACCTGATCGTTAATCGACGCACAAACAGCTCCCGGAAACGCCTTCTTTGCATAAGGGCTTTTCACACCTCTAAACAAAGCTTCCGCTCCGGCCCTTGCCGTCGTCTCACTGGCGATCCTGTCAAGGTAACCGGTCGAAACACCCGGTTTTGCCAACTCATGTAATTTCCAAAGAACATCGGCCACAACCGCACCCGCTCTGGCCATCAAATCGATTTCCCTGCGACTGCGAAGAATTATAGCCATATAAACTTCTGCCCCCTTCGGCCTTACGCTGAAACAAGGGCGTCTAATTTTTCAAAGATCACATCGCTGACCTGATCAGCGTCCTGCCCAGAATCTATATCATAAACAGTGTTAGTTTTTTCATAATACCCGACCACCGGCTTAGTCTGCTCATGATAAGTCACAAGCCTTTTAGTGACAACCTGCGGTGTATCATCCGGCCTTTGGATCAATTCAGCACTGTCATTATCACATTTTCCGGCAACTTTAGGCGGCATATTCTTTACATGATAGACCGCCCCGCATTTGGGACAACTGCGGCGTCCGGTCATCCGGCTCATGACAATTTTGTCGTCGATTATAAGATTGATCACTTGATCTATCTTTTTCGCCTCGAGAGCTTTGTCAAGTTTTTCAGCTTGATTCACTGTACGCGGAAATCCATCAAGGACAAATCCCACATCACCGGCTTCGCTAATGGCACCAGCCATCATTTCGACAATTAAATCATCAGGCACCAACGCACCTGAATCCATATAGCTCTGCGCCTTTTTACCAAGTTCAGTACCCTCAGCTCTTTCCTGCCTGAGGATATCACCGCTGGATAAATGCTTGAGGCCGTACTTCTTGATAATTTTCTTACACTGTGTACCCTTGCCTGCTCCTGGCGCTCCTAAAAGTACGATTCTCATGAATAAGCCCCCTTTATTCTACCAGTGCTGCTGAAGCCTTCATAACTTCTCATCAACAGATTGGCTTCGATCTTCTGAACCAGATCCAAAGAAACACTGACTACGATCAATAATCCGGTTCCACCAAGGAATGTAGCCACCCGCCAGTCAATGCCCAGCAGAATCGATGCCACTGACGGCACTACCGCAATGATAGCAAGAAATGCCGCTCCGTAATATGTCACTCTTGTCATAACCGTTTCCAGATACTCCGCCGTACGCCTTCCAGGGCGCAGCCCCGGAATAAACGAACCAGAATCACGCAAATTTTTTGCCATTTCGCGCGGCTGAAACTGAACCGTTACCCAGAAATAGGTAAACAAAAAAATCAGCAGCATATATATAACATTATATGTATAAGCGCCAGGTCCAAAAGCGGCTTGAAGACTGGTTAAAAATCCTGGTTCGCCTTTTTCAAAAATTTGCCTGATCCAATTTATAATAACCGGCAAAAACATCATAAAGCTCGATGCGAAAATAATCGGCATTACTCCGCCGTGATTGACACGCAGCGGCAAATAATGCCTTGCACCGCCGTACATTCTTCTGCCTCGCATCTGCTTGGCCTGCTGGATCGGAATACGTCTTTGGCCTTGTGTAATTAAAATCGCACCGGCTACGACAAATACAAAAGAAGCTATCAGGAAAAGCAATTTCGCCGGTCCCACTGTACCAGTGCCGGACCTTGTCAAATCCACATTTTCAATCAACCGCTGAACCGCCCATGGCATCCGGTCTATAATACCAGCCATAATAATAAGGCTTATCCCATTGCCGATGCCGTATTCGTCAATTTGCTCTCCCAGCCACATCAAAAATACTGTACCAGCGGTCAGTGCCATTACACCAAAAATCGCTGCTTGAACTTCCAGCCCCGGATAGGCATATTGACCAACGAAAATCTTTAAAAAAGCCATCGACTGGATGACACATATCAACACGGTCAGATACCGCGTATACTCCTGTATCTTCTTATGCCCACTTTGCCCTTCCTGCCGCAGTTTTTTCAGTGCCGGTACCACCTCGCCTAAAAGCATCAAAATGATCGATGCCGTAATATACGGCATAATTCCAAGTCCGAATACGCTGCTCTGGCTAAGATTTCCCCCAGTAAACATCTGCATGTATTCGGCTGCTCTACTAAAAGGACTATCGGTGTCTTTAGTTTGCACAGCCGCAGCCATCGCTTTATGATTCACAAACGGAATCGGGACCTGAAACCCGAGACGGTAAATCAGCAGCATCGCAACAGTAAAAATGATCTTGTTGCGAAGGTCAGCGATTCTGAATATGTTTACAAAAGTTCCAAGCATTCAAATTCCCTTCAGTTCAAGAAACTACCGTCGCTGTTCCGCCACAGGCGACAATTTTCTGTTCTGCAGATTTACTGAACTTATCGGCTTTGATATTTAGTTTTTTTGTCAGTTCGCCGTCACCGAGAACTTTGATCTTGCTCTTTTTGCCGACCAGTCCCGCTTGACAAAGCTGATCTACACCGACCTCGGAGCCATTGTCAAAACACTCAAGCTGAGCGACGTTTACTATCTCATAACGGTTCGCAAAATTAAAGTTGTTAAAGCCCCGTTTGGGTAATCGCCTGAATAGCGGCATCTGTCCGCCTTCAAACAGCTTTTTAGTCCTTGCCCCGGCACGGCTTCCAGCACCCTTGTGTCCGCGGCCTGCTGTTTTGCCATAGCCGCTGCCATTGCCTCGTCCGATGCGCTTGCGCAATTTATGCTTGCCGACTACTGATGTGATTTCATAATTCAACATTTATATTATCACCACCTTTTTACCGCATGAACCTCGACACCGCGGAGAGATTTGACTATCTCTTCGTTTCGCAAATTCAATAACCCATTAAGCGTAGCCTTAACTACGTTCTTGGCGGACGTACTTCCAATCACCTTTGTCAAGACATCTTGCACACCCGCATATTCGAGCACCGCTCGTGCGCTTGAACCGGCGATAACACCTGTACCAGGATTTGCCGGAACAAGAATTATCTTCGTAGCGAGATATTTGCCGCTTACCTGATGAGGGATTGTACGTCCAGTCAATGGTACTTTCTGCAAATTCTTCTTGGCATCCTTAATCGCCTTTTCTACGGCCATAGGCACTTCATTTGCCTTACCGTATCCGATACCAACAGTCCCAGCTCTATCGCCGACAGCGACTAACGCCGCAAAACTGAACCGCCGACCACCCTTAACAACTTTGGAGCAGCGATAAATCTTTACAGTGGTATCTTCCAGAGGCTTTTGTTCTTCTGAAATTGTTACTGGTTCGATAGCCAAATTCTATTCTCCGATTTCAAAAACTATCAAAAGGCAAGTCCTGTTTTTCTGGCCGCATCAGCCAAAGCCTTGACTCTGCCGTGATACTTATATCCATTCCTATCAAAGCAGATCGCCTTGATTCCGACCTTCATAGCTTGTTTTGCGATAGCTTCGCCGACTATTTCTGCTGTCTTTTTATTATTCGCCGAACCTATCTGCCCACGAAGCCCTTTATCAAGCGTTCCCACCGATGCCAGCGTAACGCCGGCCACGTCGTCAATAACCTGTACATACAAATGCCGGTTGGAACGAAAAACCGATAAGCGAGGCCGCTCCGGTGTTCCGAACACTTTACTTCGCACATAGTTCTTTCGTCTTTGCGCTGCTTTTTTCTGCTGTTCAGTACTCATATTTAAAACCTTCTATTATGCTGCACCCGAAGCAAATGCTTTTCCAACTTTCCGTCTCACATGCTCATCGGCATATCGAATTCCCTTACCCTTGTAAGGCTCAGGCGGTCTAACCTTGCGAATATCGGCGGCAAACTGTCCGAGAACGCTTCTGTCTATGCCTGAAAGTGAAAACTTGGCCGGAACATCATTACCACGGGTCGCGGGAACTTCGATAGCCACTTTTATTCCTTTTGGAACTTTCAGTTCAATCGGATGACAATAGCCAACCTGCAGGATAAGCTTTCCAGCCTGTTCTTTGAGATTAAAACCAGTGCCAAAAATTTCCATCTTCTTCTCGAATCCTTTACTGACACCGGTCACCATATTCGAAATAAGAGCACGCATAGTTCCATGAAGCTGACGATATTCACTGCTGTCCGGCTTTTCATTGATCACTTCGATCTGTTTATCATCAATTTTAAATTTGATCTTCGGATGACAATCCATCTCGATGGAACCCAAAGACCCCGTAACCTTAAGATGCTGCCCTTTGGTTTCGATCTTCACACCCGATGGTATTTCTATTAGTTTTTTTCCTATACGACTCATTAACTCACCGTACAAAGTATTTCGCCGCCGACTTTGTTCTCGCGGCAGCTTTTATCACTCATTACACCTTTACTTGTGGAAACGACCGCAATTCCCATCCCATTCATAACCTGCGGCAGATCCGATACCGAAGAATATATTCTTCTCCCCGGCTTGCTTGTCCGGGCCAATTTCGTAATAACAGTGTTGCCGTCGGCATCATATTTCAGATATATCCGCAACAGTCCCTGCTTGGCATCATCGATCCGGTCATAATCAACTATATAACCTTCACTTTTCAGCACACCCGCGATTCCCTCACATATCTTGGAAGCTTTGACATTCACTGCTTCGCGGTTTATGCGCATCGCATTGCGTATTCTGGTCAGCATATCAGCTATAGGGTCACTCAAACTCATAAATTAATCCCAATTCTTACCAACTTGCCTTTTTAACGCCCGGAATCTTGCCTTCGTTGGCTAAAGCCCTGAAGCATATTCTGCATATCTTAAATTTGCGGTACACCGCTTTGCTGCGTCCGCAAAGCTCGCACCGCGTATATTGTCTAACCCTGAATTTCGGTTTCTGTTTAACTTTATTTTCCAACGCTTTCGTTGACATTCAAAACTCCACCTGAAAGTTTAACTTTTCTTAAACGGCATCCCAAACAAATCGAGCATCTTTCTCGCCTCGTTATCGTTTTTGGCCGTCGTTACAAAAGTTATATTCATTCCCTGAGTAAATTCAATCTTGGCCGGATCTATCTCAGGAAAAACACTCTGTTCGGTCAGACCCATCGAATAATTTCCACGACCGTCAAAACCATCGGGATTCAGTCCTCTAAAGTCTCTCACTCGCGGGATAGCCAGGTTAATCAGACGATCCATAAATTCATACATGCGGCTTCCGCGAAGCGTAACCTTCAATCCTGTCTTGTCGCCCTGACGAACCTTAAAGTTCGATACGCTCTTTTTTGCCTGACAAACCAGCGGCATCTGACCGGTTATCATCGTTAAGTCGTTCTTGGCAAGATCGAGAAATTTTTTATCTTGCAGCGCCTTGCCGACACCCATCGAAACCACTATCTTTTTCATCCGAGGAACAGCCATAGGGCTTTTGTAGCCGAATTCGCTCTTTAGCTCTGATACTACTTTTGATTTATATATATCTCTTAAACGTGCCATCGTCTATATTCCAAACCACTAAGGTTTATTTTGAGCCTCTCTTTACCACACAAATTTGTGTTCCATCGGATGCAACCTTGACTTTGCTGCCATCCTTTTTTACTTCGTAATGAACCCGCGTTCCTTTTGAGCTTTTCGGGTTTACAACCGCCACATTGCTGATGTGGATCGGCTGCTCAACATTGATCCGTCCACCGTGAGGATTTTTACGGTTTGGACGAACATGTTTTTTCACAAGGTTATGCCCCTGAACCAGCACCTTATTCTCCTCAGGAATAACCCGCAGAACCCTGCCGGTCGCGCCTTTATGGTCGCCACAAATTATTTCAACCGTATCATTTTTCTTAACGTGCAAAGCCATTTTATTTTACCCGAATTTATACCACTTCACTTGCCAGTGAAATAATTTTCATATAATTTTTTTCTCTAAGCTCACGGGCAACCGCACCGAAAATACGTGTCCCGATTGGATTGCCGTCTCCGTCAATCATAACAGCTGCATTGCTGTCGAACCGCACATAGCTTCCGTCAGCCCTTTTGAGCGGACATTTTGTCCGAATGATAACACATTTATGCACTTTTTTGTCGTTAAGCTGACACGTAGGAAGCGATTTCTTTATCGCCACGCATATTATATCGCCAACCGACGCGGTCGGACGGGTGGACTTGCCTGTACGAACTCCAGTGCGACCAAGTACCTTGATACATTGTGCCGTCTTGACGCCGCTGTTATCGGCGATATCCAACATTGTTTCCTGCTGAATCACTTGTACAACCTCATCGTTTCAAAAATTACTTCTCTGCTACCGCCTTCTGAACAATACGAACCAAACGACGGCTCTTGGTCTTGCTCATTGGACGACACTGGGTCACTTCCACAATATCGCCGACACCGGCCTGATTGTGTTCGTCATGAACTCCGAAAGTAGTGCGCCTTCGAACATACTTGCCATACTTTGGATGCTTAACTTTATATTCTATCGCGACCTTTATACTCTTGTCGCCGCTCTTGCTTACTACTGTTGCGGTCGTAGTCCTGATTGTCTTTTCCTCAACCGTCATAACCTATTTCGTCTCCCGCATAATGGTTTTTATGCGTGCGATATTTCGGCGCACGTTTTTTAAAGCCTTTGTATTTTCCAGCTTCTCGGTCACTGCCTGAGAACGCAGATCGAACAATTGCCGCTGCAAATCCCCCAGCTTGCTTCCGCGTTCTTCTAAGCTCAGTTCTCTATATTGTTGTGCTTTCATTCTAAAACCTCATAACGAATGTCTGCGTTTTACAAACCTGCAACGAATCGGCATCTTATGGGCAACACGAACCAATGCCTGCTTTGCCACATCTTCTTCAACGCCGCCGATTTCATAAAGAATCGTTCCGGCCTTGACAGTGGCCACCCAAAACTCCGGCTCGCCTTTACCTTTACCCATACGTGTTTCCAGCGGCTTGGAACTAACCGGTTTATGCGGAAAAATACGAATATAAACTTTTCCTTCACGATGCAGAAAGTGCGTCGCGGCAACACGTCCCGCTTCTATATGCCTGCCCGTTATCCATTCGGTTTCAAGAGCTTGCAATCCATATTCACCGAAAGCCACATAATTCGTTCGCGTGGCGTTACCTTTCATCTTGCCGCGCTGGCTTTTGCGATATTTAACTCTTTTTGGCATTAAAGCCATCGTTCTATCCTCTCAGCTAAACACTTTACTGCTATGAAGTAGCGTCACGTCTTGGGGTACGTCTTCTCGGTGATGCAATCTTACGCTGCAATTCTTCGCCGTAATTTCCTTTGTGAATCCAAACTTTGATACCGATAGCCCCGTAAGTTGTCCTTGCTGTCGCCTTGGCATAATCCACATCGGCATCAAGCGTGTGCAACGGAACACTGCCCAGCTTTTGGCCTTCGCTACGGGCGATTTCTGCCCCGCCGAGTCTGCCGCTGCACATAACCTTGACGCCTTTAGCTCCGGCATTCATTGCCTGCTCGCAGGACTGTTTCATCGTACGCCTGAAAGCGGAACGCTTGCCTAACTGTTCAGCAATACTCTCGGCAACCAAAGCGGCATTAAGATCGGGGTCCTTAACTTCGACTACATTGACACTGATTTCCTTACCGGTCAGCTTTTCCAGTTCTTCACGGAACTTTTCAACTTCGCCGCCGCGAGGACCTATCACAATACCAGGTCTGGCGCTGTGCAGAGTCACCTTTATCTCATTACGGGTCCTAACTATCTCGGTTTTGGCTACAGCGCCCTTGGGCATCTGGCGATTATATTTCTTGTCCACGTAAACACGAATCTTCTGATC
>JAQURJ010000017.1 GCA_028715705.1 Phycisphaerae bacterium
ACAACAGTGTCGATAGCTGGGACGGCGGCGGTATCTATGTTGAAAACTCATCGCCTTCGATACTGAACTGCACCATTGCCGACAATGTTACAAATGATGACGGTATCGGCGGTGCGTTGGCCTGTTATGACGGCGCTGAGCCTGTTGTCAAAGACTGTATAATCAGCGGCAACAGCGATTATGGTATTGCTCTTTATGAAGACGGCAGTTATGGCACAACTCCTTCCGATCCGAATATAACTTTCTGTCTATTTCACGACAATTTTGGCGGCGATTATATTATTTATGATGAAAGCTCATACCCCATCGATGAAACTATCTACAGCGGCACAGCCATTCCCGGCAGTGTAGGTAATATCGAAGACGATCCGATGTTTGTTACTGGACGGCTCGGGAATTACTATCTTAGCAATGGTTTTGCCGGACAGATACTTGTTGATGACGTCAACGAAGTTTTGCTTGACGCCAATAGTCCTGCCATAGATGCCGGAAGTGACACGTCCGAAGTTCTTGATATGAACAGTGTTTCAACGCGAACCGATAACGAACCAGATATCGGTCAGGTCGATATCGGCTTCCATTATAAAGACCCGCAGACTGCCGCGAATTACGTACTAACGATAAACATTGGGCCGGAAGGATTCGGTACCGTCAAGGTTGACCCTAACGGCACTGTCGTAACTTCAAGCGGAAAGACTTTTACTTTCAAACAGTACTCGCAATGGTACCTAAAGGCTTCTCCCAATGCGGATAATCAATTTGACTATTGGGATCGTGATGGTGTTGCCGTCTCTACACTGAAAAATTACGTCGTGGTAATGAATACCAACCGCGTTATGACTGCTTATTTTGAGACGGTTATGGTTGAACTGATTACCAGCACCAGCGGCGAAGACGGTTCGTTATTTCCGACTACTCACCGGCCAAGGTTTTACAAGAGGGGCACGGTAGTTGAGCTGACGGCTGTGCCGGCTAACCCGTTACATGTAGTTATCTGGACAGGCACCGACGACGATTTTTCAATATTGCTGAAAAACAAAATTACAATGGACGACCCTCTAACCAATGGCAAGAAATTTGTCAATGCCGAATTTTATGCACCGCAGACACATACCGTTGGTATGGAGATGGATTATCTGCAGATACAGAATATCATCGATAATGCCCACTCACGTGATATTATCAAATTCTTGCCCGGTGACTATGTATCGCCAGCCGGCGGCGGTGAAAGTAATGTCTTTTGGGTTACAGGCAAGGCAATCACTTTGAAGGGAAGGACAGGGGATCCCAATGCCGTCCATCTTTTCAGCGGATTTGTCGTGAGCAATGTCGGACGAAATACAGTATTTAAGGATTTAACAATTACCGGAAATTACTTTACCCGTGACGGCTGTAACGGAAAAGATACAACCTGCAGCAATCCCCATGAAGATGGTAAGCATGCATCAGGTCTTGAAGGCGGCGGTATGGAACTTTTAAATGCCTCGCCTGATGTGAGGAATTGTGTTTTTATTGATTGCTCTTTGCTTGCAGGTGACGGCGGAAACGGTGCCTCCGGCGGTGACGGTGGATGGGGCGGATGGGCACGTGGTGGTGCGGTCAATGTTGATCCTTGCTCGAATCCGTTATTTACCAACTGTAAATTTATCGATAACCAGGTTCGCGGCGGTGACGGCGGCGCAGGCGGTACCAGTCCGGACGGCTTCGGTGGTTCATGGGGCGACGGTTTTGCCCCCCGCTGGTATTGGCCTGTTCCTACGCCATACCCATCCTACTCTTCACCCCAATTGGATAATTACTGGTTCACAGGCTTCGGCGGAGCGGTTTACTGCGAGGGAGGCAGCGCACCTGAATTTGTTGATTGCGATTTTGTAGGAAACAGGACTTACGGTGGAAGCAACGGGTTAAGTGGATCAGCTTTGATTCCGCAGCGGCACTATATGATACAGAGTTTCGGCGGCGCTGTTTTTGCTGAATCGTTCAGTACGCCGATTTTCAGAGGATGCTATTTCTCTGATAATCAACCTGATGTAAACGGCCCGACGCAATGGAAACAGGCTGATGCCACGATTGTTCGCGGATTTCCGTATATCAGCTACGGCGGCGCGATCGCGATAACCGATGATGCGCATGTAACAATTGAAAATTGCATTTTCGAGGAAAACCTTGCAGAGCTTGGCGGCGCAATTTACGGCTCGTGGTGCGAACCGCAAATATCCGACAGTAATTTTGTAAATAACACGGCTCAGCATGGCGGAGCGATTATTTTTACCGGTGCGACCACCAAGATTGCGCGCAGTAACTTTAACGGCAACGAGGCAATCAACCTAGCGGGACTTGGCGGCGCTATTGCGAGTATGGGAGCAAATCTGCTGCTCTCCGATTGTGATATCAGCGACAATTTCGCAGCCACCGGCGGCGGTGTTTACATTTCAAATAAGAATATCGATGGTAACGATGTTCTTACCGGCGGTCAGACTGTCCTGCTGCGAAACTGCCTGATACATAAAAATACCGCCGATCAGTTTGGCGGCGGGGTCTATGTTGAAGGTCATGCTGATCCGTGGATTATCGGCTGCACTATTGCTGATAACGAGGTCGCTTACGGTCGCGGCGGCGGACTTTATTGTTCCTATGGGAGCTATACCCATTTGGTTAATTCTATTCTCTGGAATAATTACGCCAATTTTGGTAAACAGATATCTATCGCCACTACCGATATCTATGACCCTGTGCCATCGGTTGTAGATGTCAATTATTGCGATATTGAAGGCGGAGCCGCCGCAGTGGATGTTGCACCGCAGCAGGGAACGGTAACGTGTGAACTTAGATGGAATGACAGCACCAACCTTACCGGTATTGCCAATTCCGACCCATGTTTTGTTAGCAAGGCGATGTTTGATTACTTCCTAAGTGCGGCAGATTTGGCGATACCGGATGCGAATCAAATCATTGACAGCCCATGTATTGATAAAGGTGTTGGTAGTGTGACGGACCCGAACGATCCTAATATTAAAACTAACTTCGATGTTTGTTTTTATAGGCATACAACAAGGACAGACCTTGCGATTGACCGCAATCCGGTTGATATTGGTTATCACTTTGTCCGGCCGATAGACCTTGTTGGAGATTTCAATTTCGATGGCGTTGTCGATATTGAGGACTATGTCAGAATCTTTATCCAATTCTGGCTGGCTGATGACTGTGAATTTCCGGATTGGTGTTCAGGTGCGGACTTGGACGAAAACGGGATTGTCAACTTCATTGACGAGGGTATTTTTAAACTCAATTATGGCGAAGAAGAAAAAACTCCGCCGTTCCCAAATCCTCCCAGGTGGCGAAGGGCGCCTATTTCCGGCGGTAACGGTGCAGCCTCCATTACAATGGCCGCTATCGAAGCGATTGATAATTCCGGCTATCCGGTTCTCTATTACTTCCAGCGAGTCGATGTAAACGGTAATGACGATCCCAGCTTCCAGGGTCACTGGCAGGAAGATTTCAAATTTACTGATTCTGTGCCGGTCGGCGTGGAAAAAGGCTACAAATTCCGTGTAACCGACTATAAACACGGCTATTTGCCCGGTGACGCTAATGCTCCGTGGGATTGGAACGACGCGAATGATCTGAATTGGCCGTTTGACATCACCGATTGGGATGACCCCGATATCGGAAATAGAACGCAGTGGTCAATCGTTGGTTATGCTGTTGCGGGCACTCCGTCGATTAACCCCGATGATTATAACGCTCCGATGCCCGACCCGATGACTTGGGCGACTGGCGGCCAGCCGCAGGCTACCGATGCCTATACAGCCATAATGACCGCTACAGCCGCAACCGATGCGGAAGGAAGCGGTGTTGAGTATATGTTCCAGCGAGAGAATGGCCCGACCGTGTGGCAGGACAGCCGCACTTTCACCGACCCGAATCTTGACCCGAACACGACCTATCGTTTCCGTTGTGCGGCAAGGGATAAATCCATCAATCAGAACCAGACGGGTTGGTCGGACTGGGAGCAGATAACAACACCTGCCCCCGGACAGACAACCACTCTTGTTCCGGTGATCAACAGAGGCCAGCAGCTTTATCGGAGTACAGGCACGATGGTAAACTGGTACCACAGGCTTTACGCTACCGCCCCTGACAATGGAAACAGCGTCTGGATACGCTTTGTGACCAGCAAATCTGAATTTAATAGCGGCTGGATGCTTGTTGCCCCCGGCGCACAGCAGATGTACGAAAAGATTGTTAAATGGAGCTACTGGACTTCCGGCGGCCTGACCCTTACATGGACTGTCCAGGCCAGTTATGACGGCGGCACAACAATCGATTCGGTTTCAGAACCATTCACTATTTATTGGAGTGACGTTTATAATCCATATACCAACCCCACCGACACAGGTGGTGACGGGGGTGGCTTTTAATAGATTGCTTTAGTGACATTAAACAAAAAGCCCCGTTAAAACGGGGCTTTTTTTATGCTTACTCAATTATCAACTATTACCACTTACTCTTCAGCATCTGATACCCGTAATGCGCCAGCAGGTTGTCAAGTATGACCATCGCCGTATAATTTTCCGCAACCGGCCAAATTCTTCCCACAATCGTCGGGTCGCGCCGTGTAATAGCGGCAAGATTTGTGTTCTCCAGCGTATATTTGTCTATGGTGTGCTGCGGCTTATCGATAGTCGGTGTTGGCTTTACCGCCAGCCGCACAACTATCGGCTGACCTGTACTAAGCCCGCCAGTAATACCGCCGGCATTATTCGAATCGAACACAACCTTGCCGTTCTCAGAGTGCATCTGATCGTTATTCTGAAAGCCGGTCAGATCCTTTACGCCGAAACCCGCCCCGACCTCAACGCCCTTGACCGCCCCGATACCGAGCATCCTGCCAAGCTCACCATCCAACTTATTAAACACCGGCTCACCAATCCCAGCCGGAACACCAAGAACAACCACTTCAACTATGCCGCCGGAACTGTCGCCCGTTTTGGTTATCTTATTGCACGCGTCAACCATCTCATTTGCCGCCTTAACATCAGGACAGCAAAGGATATGATGAACGCCGTATTTCCCCTTTATTTCGGCTGGATTCATTTTCACAGCCTTGTCGCGTATAGCATCTATTTGCTGCTCTATCTCGGCTAGCACCTTCGTCTTTTCAAGGAAACGCATTTCGGGCGTGATTCGCTTGCCCACATAAACCTGCTGATAGAACGGGTCATAATCATGCCGCATCCGCTTATAATTTTCAGTATATTCAAACGCCTTTTCGTGGTCGACATCCGGGCATCTTACCCCAGCCGCCTCACGGATATAGCTAAAAACGCGTATCCCGCACCTTTTCAGCACCTTTTTGGCCACATAGCCAGCGGCTACTATCGTTGAGGTGTATCGCCCGCTGAACATCCCCGCTCCGATAGCATCATCGTCGGCTCCATACTTCATAAATGAGGCATAAGAAGCGTGTCCTGGGCGCGGTGTGCGGTTGGTGTCCTGATACTGTTTTATGTGTATAAAATGGCGGTCGAGGTTCGGTATCAGTATTGATATGGGCGTTCCGTTCGTGTGATTTCGGTTTCCAGCGTTTTCTACCGTGTCAGCTGCGTTCAATCCCGTATAAATTACGGGCAAATCCGGCTCTTTTCGCGGGCTGCTGAGTTCATCGGCTCCTGGCTTCCGTAAAAGCAGGTCGCCGTAGATTTCCTGTTCGGTCAGTTCCATTCCCGGCGGGCATCCCTGCACCACAGCCGTTAATCCGTCCTGATAAGAACCGCCCGCCGCGGTCACTTGAAAAAATCTGCCTGCATGACATCCGATCATCAAAAACTCCTGAACTATTTTACAATTTCCATTTTCGCGCCCAGTCCAGCCATTAGTTCCACAAAATTGGGAAACGTGATGCGCATAGCTTCGGCTGTATCTATTTCGACGTCGCCTGTGCCAAGCCCCGCTATAGCCATAGCCATAACGATCCGGTGGTCGCCCCAGCCCTTTACAGCCGCAGCCATGGGCGCACCGCCCTGTATTATAAGCCCATCTGCCAATTCTTCAACAAAAACCCCCATTTTTTTCAGTTCCGCGGCCATACAAGCGATGCGGTCGGTCTCCTTGGTTCGAGCCTGCGGCACGTTGTAAAGCTTGGTTCGTCCCTCTGCAAAAGCGGCCGTTACCGCCATAGCGGGCAGGGCGTCGGGTGTTGCGTTCATATCGATGTCGATTCCGTGCAGCTTCGAGCCTCGCACAACTACGCTATTGTCTTTCGTTTCGATGTCGGCTCCCATTGTGAGCAGGTAATCGACCACAGCCTTATCCGGCTGGCTATCTGAAAAATCCAGCCCTTCAAGAATAACCTCGTCGCCGAACAAAGCTGCTGTGCACAAAAAGAATGTCGCGCTCGAAAAATCAGCAGGGACCGCCTCGTCAAAATCTTTATACTTTTGTCCGCCGGGTATCTCGAATGTTTTCATATTGTGGTTGGTGTATTTGATACCCTGTTTATCCAGCCAGTCCAGCGTCATCTGCACATATCCCGGTTCATTTAGCAGGCTGACCTCTATTTTTGTATCACCTCCGGCAAGCGGGGCACACATCAAAAGGCTGCTTAGATACTGGCTGGTCTTGCATTCGATAGTAGTCTTTCCGCCTCTAATCGTCCCGCCGACCTTCACCGGCGCCTTGCCGTTGCCTTTTATGCTGCGGCATTGTGCCCCAAGGTCGTTTAGCGAATCGAGCAGGGGGGCAATGGGGCGACTCTGTATCTGTTCGTCGCCGGTAAATACAACCATTTTCTCAGTCTTAGACAGAGCAGCCGAACCAACCGCAAGCCGGAGCGTTGTCCCGCTGTTACCGACATCTATTGGCTCATCCGGCAATTGTACATTACCAGCCGTACCCGTAACCCGCCAGAAATCACCCCGCATGGTATCAATTTTGGCTCCCATTGCACGATAGCACTCAACGCAACTCATTGTATCACTCGATATGAGCGGTCGTTGTATATCGCTGCGGCCATTCGCCAGCGAAGCTATCGCCACAGCACGTATTGTATGCGACTTCGAAGCCGGTATCAAAACCGTGCCTACAAGCCGCGATTTTTTCACTTTCAATTTCATAAAATATCCCTGTTACTTAGCCATTTTTTTACCAAAATCAGAGAGATTTTGAAAGCTTTTTCCATAGCCCCCAAATTGTACGTTGAATGTTAGGTGCTCCTGTACTTCCGGCTGTTCCTACTCACGATTTGCGACTGTATTGATTGAACCACGCTCTTTTCTCGAAGGGCATTTTTTCTCTGGCGGTTACTTTTTCGGCAGGGCGACCAATGGGCAAAAGCACTCGCGCGATTTTACCATCCGGTACGCCGAGAAGTTTTGCTATTTTGTCCGCTCGTCCCTCGACTCGCAGCCAGCCGTCGATCCATACGCTGGCATAGCCAAGAGCCGTTATCGCAAGCAGCATATTCTCCACCGCAGCGGCACAGTCCTCGATAGCGAAACTTTTATCCTCGTAAACGGGCTGCGGTTCTTTATCCACGATACAAATAATCATCGCTTTTGCCTGCTGCATGGCTATATTTGTGGTATGCATTGCGCATATCTTAGCCAACATCGCCGGGTCATCGACAATAACGAACCGTGTTGTCTGCGCGTTGCACCCCGAAGGTGCAGCCAGACCAGTTGACACGATTCTTTTCAAGTCCTCTTTATTTACCGCCTCATCAGTAAACCCGCCTCGATAACTGTGCCTCTTTTCAATTGCTTCAAATAATTCCATAATTAGTCCTCAATTGAACCATTTTTACAACAGATGATTATTCAGCAAACTCGCCATTTTGCAAGCATAATATGCTTCTTGCTGTTTCAGCGATTTCTCTTTACAAATGACATGGCAATTAGGTATAATTTACTTCAATCAATCGAACTGGAAGTTTATGGATAAAATGCGAAAGTGGTGTATTATTACACTGCTGATAGCAGTGGCTGCGGGAAGCGTCTTTGTACGTTACGACGATGTAGTCCCCAAAGATGCTGCCGGTCGCGGCTGTGAGCGACTAATAGCCGCTAGTTTCACAAATATATCACCATTAGCTATTTTTCCGTGCGACGTCAAAGCTGGCAAAAAACCAGCAGGCCAGTCGGGTTTGATAAAATTGGGCCTTGCCCAGTATAGCCGCTTAACGATAGCAAACAAGCTTCATCACAAAGGCAGTACTCGATTGTCAAATTCTGACTTAGGGGGAATAATTCCGCCGTCTCTAGTTTCACTTCATTGCCTGCTGACAGTTTGAGTCAGCGGTTATAAATTCATCATCCAACTTACTTAACATGAAAATTTTCAATCGTGCCTTTGGTTTATAATGCGCCTTTGGCATACGAAATTTTTCAATACATGGTTAAAATTTTATAATCTTTTGAGGTGAAAAAATGTTGAACAGTAGCACAAAATCACAGTCGTCTATTGCGCATATTCGACAGTTACTAAATGATGGGCGTCCGCATGATGCATTAAAATTCATAAACCACCTTGGCCTGAAATCACCGATAATGGAAAATGCCAGAGCTGTTTGTTTAATGCGAATGGGCAAACCTGAGCAGGCAATATCGGTACTGCGGGATATTGTGTTTAGAGGGTATGTCTGTATGCCTTCCGATACGCCGGCTCTTTATCAGGCTAATTTTGCCGTTGCGATGCTGATGGTCAATCAAAAAGATGGAGCGATTCCAATTTTAACCAAACTGAATGTTAGCGAATGTCCACAGGTTGCCAAATTAAAAGATGCGGTTAGCGAGTGGATGCAAAGCCTCAATATCTTTCAAAAACTTTTGTGCCGGATCGGGTATTATCCGGCAAAGAAGATAAAAATAGAATTTCCGCTGGGTGAGATATAATTTTGCCAAAAAGGGTTTTTTGATAAAATGCGTTTTGCGGATTATATGGCTGGGTAATTTGAGAATTTTTTACTTTCAAAATTTGTTTCTTTGTTATAGAAAGATAGGCTCATGAAAGAATCACTGAAAGTTGGTTTTAGCTTTGGCTTTACTTCAGGAATTGTGACCACGCTGGGGCTGATGGTAGGGCTGCATTCCGGCACTCATTCGCGGCTTGCTGTCATCAGCGGCATATTGACGATTGCGATAGCTGACGCATTCTCTGATGCCCTCGGCATTCACATCTCAGAAGAATCGGAAAATAAACACAGCACGCGGGAAATCTGGGAAGCTACCGTTTCGACGTTTCTTTCCAAATTTATGCTGTCATCGACGTTTATTATTCCGCTTTTTCTTTTTGAATTGTCGACGGCTATTATGGCGGCGGTGGGGTGGGGTATTTTTCTATTGGCTCTTTTCAGTGTTTTGATGGCGAAAAGACAAAAGAGCCGGTGGTGGAATGTTGTGGGCGAACATCTGTTGATTGCTTCAGTCGTGATTTTTGTAACGCATTATCTTGGCCACTTTTGTCAACTTTTTTTGCGTTAAGGCATATGGGGTTCTTATGATGACTTATATATTGTTTGCCGCTGGATTTTTATTCCTTATCAAAGGCGCCGATTTTCTTGTCAATGGAGCGTCCCGCATAGCTAAAATACTAAAAGTATCTGATTTGGTGATAGGCCTGACAATAGTCGCCTTTGGTACATCCGCACCGGAACTGTTTGTAAATATTTTCGCGAGCGCAGGAGGGGACACAGGGATAGCTATCGGCAATATATTGGGCAGTAACATCTTTAATATCCTTCTGATTCTTGGCGTTTCAGCGATTATTTATCCACTGAAAGTCGGCCAAAACACAGTCTGGAAGGAAATACCGTTGACTCTGCTGGCGGCAGTACTTATTGGGATATTGGCGAATGATAAATTTATTGACAATGCCGGCAGTTCGGCTCTGACAAGGATCGACGGACTGATTCTTCTGTTGTTTTTTATCATATTCCTATATTATACATTCGGCATCACAAACCAGTTGGAAATCTTTGATGCGGCTAGGTCTGTCGAAGAGCATAGCCTGAAAAAACCCGTTTTTCTGGTAATAGCGGGATTGTTATGCCTTTTATTAGGATCGAGATGGGTTGTGAGCGGCGCCGTAAAACTTGCGTCAAGCCTGGGGATAAGTGAATCTGTGATTGGATTGACGATTGTCGCAACCGGAACGTCTTTGCCGGAATTGGCCACATCCGTTGTGGCTGCTTGCAAAAAGAATGCGGATATCGCTGTAGGAAACATAGTCGGGTCAAACATATTTAATATTTTCTTTATTTTAGGCATAAGCTCGATTATTAATCCGCTGCCTTTTCAGGCAAGAGATAACATGGATATAGGCGTCACGATAATTTCATCTTTGCTGCTGTTTATATGCATGTTTACCGGCAGAAAAAGGGTTTTGGACAGGTGGGAGGGATTTGTTTTTGTGTTTATTTATATTACTTATGTGATTTTTCTGATCATTCGGATGTAGTGTTGAAAAGCAGTTAGCTACCTATGCTAAATTTTTAATTTTTGCCTACGGTTTCATCGGTAAGTGCCCTGCGGTAGCTATGCCTGTTTTCAATTGTTCCAAATAATTCCATAAAATACCTCGTTTTGATTGTTTTGTCTTGCGATTATTTCAAACTCAGATATCTCCACTTCACTGCGTTTCGGTCGATGACAAAATACACGCTTTCAGAGATAACAATGTCTGGCTGCTGGTTGCTCTCTGGATTCGGAGCTTCATTCGACCGGCTCATGGCAAGGTTTGCGGAAATGACAATCAGCCTACACAGAAAACTCTTTTTTTCGGGTGTTTAGCTGTGCCTTGAGGCGGGTGACTATCGACGAGTGCATTTGTGAAACGCGTGATTCGGACAGGTCAAGCGTTGCGCCTATCTCTTTCATCGTCATTTCTTCGTAATAATACAGAACGATTATCAGCCGTTCGGCTCGGCTAAGCCCTTTAGTCAAAAGGCTTTTAAGGTCCCTTTTTTGCGCTTCGGTCACGGGGTTTTGGCTTTTATTGTCCGCAACGACATCAAGTTCGCGGATATTCTTTTCTTCGTCGTCGTCATCGCTGTTGCCGTTAAGCGATACAAGCCCGACGGCGTTTGCGTCGCGCTGAAGCTTTTCAAATTCATCCATATCCACCTGGAGTGTTTCGGCTGTTTCCGTTTCGGTCGGCTTGCGTCCAAGCTTTTTTTCAAGTGTCTGCGTAGCTTTGGCAAGCTGGGTCGCCCTTGCCCGCACCAGCCGCGGTACCCAGTCCATACTGCGAAGCTCGTCAAGGATGGAACCGCGAATTCGCGGCGAGCAGTAAGTCTCGAACTTTACTCCGCGACCCGGGTCAAACGCTTCGATAGCATCCATCAGACCGAATGTTCCGGCACTGGTAAGGTCATCAAGCTCGACTTTGTCAGGCAGCTTGCTGTGCAGCTTTTCAGCGGCATACCGCACGATATAGCGGTAATGCTCCATCAGCGTATTTCGATATTGCTGGTCGCCAGTCGCGTGGTACTGCTGCCAAACCTTCTCGATATTTACCTGTTGCGGTTGCTGAATCTTCATTTTTCCTCCTTGAAAAATTTTCTGCATATAGCCGCCTTTCAAGACCGCTCAAAAAAAGTAATCCGCCACTTTTCGGAAAAAGTTCTGTTGCTGAAGCACAGCCGGACTTGTCCCCAATTTGGACGTTAGAGCGGCAAAGCACCTTGTTATAGGCGCTTTGGGATAGGCCAGCACCACAGGCCTTCGGTTCCTGACCGCGATACAAAGCCGCGGATCTTTTAACAAAACTCCGGCATCGTAAACATTCACGCCAAGAAATCGGGTGGCAACCTTGGAAATCTGCCGGTATATTTTTCTACCTTCAACGATGGAGTCGGCCATATTGACGATCAGGCTGATGCGGCCCTGGAAACCATTTTTGACCAGCACTTTGATCATAGCGTACGCATCGGTCATAGCCGTAGCTTCCGGGGTTGTTACCACAAGCGAATGATGACAAGCGATACAGAAGCCTATAACTGATCTGCTGATGCCGGCGGCGTTGTCAATAAGTATAACATCGTAATCTTCCTGGAGCCTGGAAAGCTCCTTTAGCATTCTTTGCCGCTGAAATTCGCTTATATCGGCCAGATTCTCCATCCCTGAAGCTCCGCAAATGACATCCACGCCCTGCGGGCCGGTGTGAATTATATCTTCAATCGTTTTTCGACCATCAAGAAGATGGGATATATTGTACTTGCCGCAGCAATTCATTATTACGTCTATGTTGCCCAGCGACATATCGGCATCTACCAGCACCACCTTTTTGCCTGACGCCGACAGGCAAACGGCCAGATTGGCCGCGATATTGCTTTTTCCCACGCCTCCTTTTCCACTGGAGATAGTTATTATCTTTGCGCCGCGATTACAATTGTCTATAACTTCTTTTAGTTGTAGTGCCTGTTCGGACATATAGGTATTTCTAACTCAATTCTGGTCGTACAGTACGATACCTTCCTTTTGCTTCAATAATTCCATCGCTATTCTCTGATTCAGCGAATTTTCCATCATTTTGTTTAGCTGTAACTCGACGTATTCATCGCGGCTGTCGGACAACAGCTGCATAGCCTGTTCATCGGGTACGGCTTTTATACTGAACATTCCATGTGTCTCGAATTTGATGTTTTCGGTGTCGATATAAAGAAGTCGTTTTTTCTGGGTATGTTCGGCGATCGCAGTATTGAGCAGATTACTGAATTCTTCGACAGGAAGATCGTGGGGGATATAGGCGGGCTGATGCTGGTTGTTGAGATTTTCAGTTAGAATTTTTTGCCGCGTTTTGGTGAAAGTGACAATTTTCATCAGTACATCTGTTATATTGTCACTTACAAACGGTGGTACATTCATAATCGGCGCCTTTGTTAAATCCGTTTAACCTTTCAGGCCGGCAGCAGGGCAAACGCCCTGAAGCCCTTAATTTTGGTCCTGACCGAGTATTTTGCGTATCTCAGTGAGGGATTTTGTTTTCCTTAACTCATCAATCCTGGCGAGCTTTTCAAAGACCGACTCGTCATAGAGACGATGGCCGCCATCAGTCCACTGACTTTCCCTGATTAGTCCCATAATCGTATAGTTATGGAGGGTCTGCCTGGAAAACGGGGTATATTGGACCAACTCTCCAATCCGATAGAGCTTGGTTGGTATGTGAAACCCCTTATTCGCGATCTGCTGTTCCATACAGTTTCTTTCGGCTAAATAGCCCGCCAGCTATATACTTTATATTTTGCAAAATGTAAAATACATATTAAGCCGTGTCAATGTTTTTTTTGGAAAAAATGAATTTTTTTGAAAGATTTTAGATGAGGCAATAAATTTAATTTGTAACCAAAGTTGCGAGCCAGAAGGCCGATATATATCATGGCTGGGCTTTTGACCGCAGCCAAACTAAAAAGTTAACAGGTAAAATGCAGTGCCTTGGGGTCCGTTGGGGGCAGGTTCTGCGGCGGATAACTTAATAATTGCCTCCGCCTTGTCGAAAGAAGCTCTTAAAAACAAGGGCTTATAGTAAGAAAAGTTAAAAATAATTATCGGACTATTTATGAATGAGATACCCTGTTTAAAAGACGATAGCTGCTTGCTGCAGAAGATAATTCCTCTGGCGCAGGAGATAAACTGCCTTGAAATAGATAAAATAGCGAATGTTTGCGTGCATAGTCTTCCTGAATTGTTGGGAGTGAGATCGGCATCGCTTTATATTCTCGAAGAAACAAGCCGCATGCTCCACCTGCAAGAGCACAATCATTCCCGTGAACTGAATAAAATCGTTTCGCTCAATCAAAATCATCCTTCACCAATGGTAATGGCAGTTAACAGCCGCCAGATAATACTTACAGAGGATATTGAAAATTACAACCAACCGGTTATCAAACGTTCCCAAAGGCCGTATTCTGAGCATTACAAGACTCGAAGCTGCGCAATTATTCCTCTGATATGTCAGGGTCGTGTGGTAGGCGTGCTAAATCTTTCAGACAAAAATGATGATGGCGCGTTAGACGAAAAGCACATTGCTTTAATAGAATTGTTTGCCCAGTTGGTAGGCGCATCGATCGGCAATATAAAAATGTTCGAGCGAATGCAGAGGCAGGCATGTATAGACGGACTTACCGGCTTGGCTAATCATAAGATGTTCTATGATACCCTCGAAAAGGAACTGTGGCGTTCGAGACGATACGGCGGAAAGATATCCTTGATTATGATAGATGTCGATAATCTAAAAAAGGCAAATGACGTGTTCGGACATCGCGCCGGCGACAAAGTCTTAAAAGAGATTAGCAATCATATAAAAGGTAACGTCCGGCATATCGATCTTGCGGCTCGTTACGGCGGTGACGAATTTGCTGTCATTTTGCCGAATACGAGCCTTAATGATGCCAAAAAGGTTGCTCAGAGAATGCTTGACGCGGTGGCGCAATCCACCGTCAAATGGAAGGGCAGCGAAATAAAACTTTCTATCAGCGTCGGGCTTGGCCAGTACGACTCCAACATCTCCCCTGAGGACATTACCAGCCGGTCTGACGCGGCACTTTACGCCGCGAAGCAATCGGGTAAAAATACAGTCAAAGTATTTCAAAACTAAGAGAGCTACGCTTGCATACCATGAACGCCTCAGCTATGAACATACGTTTTAACTGGATACGGTTTTTTAAATATACGCCAATCGCAAAGAATAATCACAATTGGTCTTATATTGATGGGAAAAATCTATTCATGTCTTAGAGCGACGATCGGATCGACTTTTGCGGCACTGGCAGCCGGATAAAGACCGAAAATTATCCCCACTGCCACGCTGATAACCAGGGGCAGGACTATGCTTCGAGGCGTTATTACGGTCGGCATCCCTGCAAAGTAGGTTATAATACTTGGAATAGCGATACCAATCGCCAGGCCGATTACCCCGCCCAGCGTAGAAAGTACGACTGTTTCGATAAGGAATTGCAGAATAATCTGTTTTCTTTTGGCCCCGATCGCTCGGCGGATACCTATTTCGCGGGTGCGCTCTGTAACAGAGGCCAGCATGATATTCATAATACCTATACCGCCGACCAGAAGGCTGATGCTGGCTATCGAGCCGAGTACAATATTGAAAGTTCGCTTGGTAGCTTCGGCTTGTTTGAGCAGGGCAAGCGGGACGCTGATATCGTAGTCCTTTTTTTTATGAAAGTTCTGCAACATCCGTTCGATGCCAGCGGCGGTCGCCTCAACGTTTTCCGTCTTGTTGGTCTGGACAATGATCTGATGGAGTTCGACCAGTTCTCTTTCGTAGCTGCCGGAAGTGCGTTTTGTGAAAATATCACCGTAGTATTCTTTTACGGTGCTGAGCGGGACATAGGCGTCGATCTGCTGGTCGGGTATCTGAATGTTTCCTGCTTGGCCGGATTCGCTCTTGATGATGCCGATGACTTCAAAATAATCGCTGCCGATTTTTACTGTCTGTCCGATGGTATTTTTGGTAGCAAGCAGCTTTCTGGCTCCGAATTCGGTCAGTACCGCCACAGAGACAGAGCTTTGAACATCTTTTTGATCGAATGTCCTTCCGGCGAGGAGCGGGCGAGGGACAAGTTCGAACCACTCTGATGTTGTGCCAACGATCCTTAATTCCATAGAATTTGAGCCAAGGCGAGATTCCTTGCGCAAGAGCTTTGCAGCCGCGACCTTGCGGACATTCGGAAGGCTCTCGCGTATCCTTTCGTAGTCGAGATAAGTCAGCCCGTATATGCTCATGTGTGAATGCTGAGTGGTTGAGGATTCTTCTTCAAGCGACTTTACAGAAGTGATAATGATATTATTGCTGCCGAGCTTTTGTATCTGTGAGAGAGCTTCTTTGCTTGCGCCTTCACCGACTGCGAGCATGGCGACGACGCTCCCCACGCCGAACACAACGCCGAGCATCGTTAGAAAGGAACGCAGTTTATGCAAAAGAAGATTTTCGATGCCTATCCATATATTTCTGATAAATCTTGATTGTTTCATTTTAGTCTTCTTCAATTTTTTCTACGCGGCCATCCTTCATGTGAAGGCGATTGCGGGCAAAGGCGGCTATATTAGATTCGTGAGTGACCATAATGATCGTTTTGCCTTCTTTGTTCAGGTCGGAAAGAACGTCCATTATCTGGATTCCTGTTGTGCTGTCGAGATTTCCTGTAGGCTCGTCGGCGAGAATGATGTGCGGGTCGCCTGCCAATGCGCGTGCGATAGCGACTCGCTGCATCTGCCCGCCCGACAGTTCCGAAGGACGATGATCGAGCCGGTCGCCAAGACCAACCTTATCGGCCATCTGTTTAGCGCGAGCGGAACTTTGTTCTGTATCCCAGCCGAGATAATAAAGGGGCAATTCGATATTTCGCTGCACGGTTAATTGCGGAATAAGGTTGAAGCTCTGAAAGATAAAACCTATATACCTTAATCTTATCTCACTGAGCGAATCATCATTCATGTCACTTACATTCTTGTCTTCGAGCATATATTGTCCCGCTGTTGGGCGATCAAGACAGCCGAGGATGTTCATCATCGTGCTTTTGCCCGAGCCGCTGGGCCCCATTATCGCCCAGAAACTACCCCTGTCGATGGAAAGACTTACACCGTTAAGGGCACTGACCTGCTGGGAGCCCATTTCGTATATCTTATACAGATCGTTGAATCGAACTATGCTCATAAATTGGTTACCGGTCGCTGGTTGCTGGTTGCTGATTATCACCGTTCGAACGCCGCCGTCCGCCGCCTCCGAACTGCTGTTTGAGTTTTTCTTTTTCTTCTGGCGACATTTGTTCAAATTTTTTACGCATTTCTTCCCGCTGCTCCGCGGTCATATTTTCAAATTGTTTTCTCCTGTCCTGTCCTTGCGTATCATCTGCCTGGGCCGGTGTTTCTATTTTTTGGGTTTGACTATCTTCGGTTATTTTCTGCTGTGGCGGTTCGTCGGAAAGTATTTGCGGTAATCCATCATAATTTTTTGTTTCGACGGCAGCGGATTTCAGCGGCGGACTTAAAAGTACAATGTCACCTTCCTTGAGGCCTTCTTCTATTTGTATCATTTTATTATTGTCAAGCCCTGTCTTTACGGCGCGAGGCTCAAACGAATTGCCGTTTTTGACATAGACAGTAGGCTCTGAACCGACACGTATTACGGCCTGTAGAGGAATATAAAGAGTATCAGAGTACCGCTGGATAATAACCTCTGCCTGACACCCCATTCCGGTTCTGAGGCTGTCATCATTGCCATCAATATAAACTTCTGAATTATATACTTTCAGGTCGGGATTCATCCACATGCTCTGGGCGTTCGGTAGTGGAGCGATCTGCGAGATCCTGCCGTAGAGAGTTTTTCCCTGCATCGCGTCGATGGTGATGATTGCCGGTAAACCGACACGGGTTTTTTGAAGATTGGATTCATGGATGGATATCTCGGCTTTGGATTCACTGCCGACAGGCAAATAGATAAGCTCCTGCCTCTCTCTAACTTCCTGCCCTTCATCAAGCGGTTCGGTGTTGCCTCTGAATCCGCCAGTTTGTGCGCTTGTGGCGTAAATCACCAAACCGTCCGCAGGTGCATAAACTTTGGTCTTTCCGAGCTGATCCTCGAGTTTTTTCAGTTTATCTTTTTGCCGCTGAAATTCGGCTTCTTTCGCCTTCAGTTCGGCTTGGGCCTGGATAACATCGGCTTTGGCCTTTCGCTCTGTTCTTTCCAGTGCCATTTGGGTCTGTGAAACATCGCTTTCAAGTTGGGCTATATTACGCTTATAAGTATATTCGATCAGCAATTCCTTGCTCTTTTCCGCCAGCTCTACATCAAGCGTCCTTTTCTTTTCGGCGATTTCGTCGGCCTGAAGTTCGGTTTTGGAAAGATATTTTTCTTCGGCGAGCTGACGCGACCATTTGAGCGTTTCCTCCGCCCGTGCCAATTCCTCATTGGCCAATTGTATCTCTGCATCGGCTTTGTCGAGTTCATAAGGATATTCGCCCTGAATATATTTTTCCAGGTCCTGTTTTGCGAACTCGAATTTAAGTGTTGCAAGATCAACGTCACTTTTCGCCTGATTTTCAACAACAGCGAGGTTTTCCTTGGCACCTATATAAGAGGCTTCATTGTTCTGTACGTTTATTTCCTGATCGAGCTTTTGATCTTCAAGACCGCTCGCATCAAGTTCCACCAACAAGTCCCCTTTCTTTACCCGCGATCCTTCGGGAATAAGTGAAATAATGGAGGTTCTGCCTTCAACTTCATTTTTGATGATTATTTGTTCTCTTGCTTTGATTGTTCCCGACTCAACAAAGCTGATTGTAAGCGGCCCTCGTTTTGCCGTGAACACAGGCATCTCGCTGTCGGAGTGTTTGGTTTCTTTCAGTGTCATGCCGCCCATAAAAGCGGCTATCAGAACAACAGCTATACTAACTATCAGATATATTTTCTTCTTTGACATCTCGGTCATCTCCCGGTAAATACTCTTTCCATAACCCTTTTTCATTCACATCCAGCAGTCCCATGTCACGCTGTATGGCAAGCTCGGTGACTCTGTAAGCCACCACAGCCGCTGTCAGTGCGTTCTGTGCACCAAGTAACGCGTCCTGAGCCTCGAGCAGGTCGCGTATCTCTTTTCTTCCGGCTTCAAGGAACATAGTCGCGCTCCTGACCCGTTTTTGTGCGACATAGACTGCTTCGGCCTGTATATAGACGTTTTCTCTCGCTTCGAGCAGGTCGCGCAAATCGTTTATAATATCTAATTTTATGACATCTTCCAGCGATTGAACATTCCTTACCGCCCGTTCGAGGGTAATAAAGCTGTCGCGATAGTTAAGGCTTTCCCATGTTCTTTCAAACGGCAGGTCAAGCGTCAGCAGCGCAGGATAAACTCCTTTATCTGTTCGCAGCTTGGCGTCTTCCAAGTCTGCGGTTCTTACGGTTCGTCTTGAACCGAATTGTGCCGAGCCGAAAAAGGTCAATTCCGCCCCAAGCGCATCAGCGGCTATGATAACCACGCGCTGAGCATCATATACCAATCCGTCAGCGGTTTTCAGATCGAGACGATTTTCAAGCCCAAGCAGAATCGCTCTATCTTCGTTGATCTCGTAAGGTCCGGCATTTTCATAGTCCGGCTCTGCAAGTTCCACCGGAGAATCCGCCGGAGGCACTTTGATATTGTCACGATGTTCCTGCTGCTGAATAATCTGCTCGATGATTTTATCTGTCGGCGCTCTCAATGTCACCAGCTCGTTTGGGTCAAGTTCAATCACCGCGTCCGGCGGCAGACCAAGAAATGTCTTAAACGAATCAAGTTGTTTTTTATAAGATTGTGTTGCGGATATCCACCTCTGACGTGAACTCAATTCGTTTTGAACAGCCTGATCGACCTGTATCTCATCGACCTTGCCGGCGTCAGCCAGCCGTCTTGTTCGCCTGGCCGAGGTGATACGGCTTCCATAGTCCGATTCGCTGTTCTTAACACCGTCAAGCCGCTGAAGTACCGACAGATACCGCGTGGCCAGATCGACGGCGAAATCTTTTTTGAATTGCTCAAAATCCCATATCGCATAGATGACATTTCTTTCGGCCTGCGTGAGAGGTTCGGTCACAACAAATTCTCCCGAACCGCGAAGAAGAGGCACCGCGATAGTAGCATCGCCTGCAAGTCCCATTGATGATGCCCCGCCAAGCGTAAACAGATTCGCCAGATCAACAGCTATCGCACTGCTCAACTCGGCGCCATTCTTGAGTTTGCGGTTGACAGACGCGTCACTGCTGACAACGCTGCCGCTGATTGTCCTGTTGCCTGTGGTATCGATGCTGACAAGAGTATCGACCTGGCTAAAGAACGTATTGCGAAAAGAATCCCTCTCCAGTTCAAGGTCAAGTGCCGACCTAAAAACATTTTCCTTTTGGCTCTGATAATTGAAATTATTGCGAGCGCCAATCTGCAAAGCGTCGATGAGGGTTAAGGTCAATTGTGGCGGTGTAATATTCGGGTCATCGGCTGGATAGTTTGGCTCAGGCCAGTTTTGTGGTTTTTTTAACGCTGCGGTTCCAAGCGAAGCAGGGCTGAAAAAAGGCAAATTCTGATCGATAAGGAGCCTCTTTCGCAAAAGGTCGCTTGGTCTTTCGATTTCGAATTCGCTGGTTTTGCCTACGGCTTGGACCTGCTTTTGGGTGATAATCTGCGAAGTGGTTTTATCAACATCTGTGCGATATTCTTCGGGGCTGCGACAGCCACTTTGCAGCAGCGCGATAGATAAAATAACGATCACCGCACCGGCTGGTATCGATAAGTGCTTATAAAAACAGAACTTGGAAATATTTAATTTCATCTATGTCAATCCTGTTAAGACTATATCCGCTGTGTTAGTGCGAAAATAGGGGATTTGGTAACATAAAAAAGGGATTATTCCTTCTTTTTGCGAGAAATTATTTGCAGGTACGGAAAAATTGCCGGTAAGCTCTTAATGATGGCGTTTTTTACGAGATTCCATCATTTTCTGGAAATCTTTATACCACCTATCGAATTGTTCGGCTGTCATTGCCTGCTTCATTTTTTCTATGAATACCTCCGTCTGGGTATCCATTTTTTTGTCCATTTCATCGCGAAGCAGCTTCCTTGCCGCAAAGCCGTCAACAAAAATTTTCTCCATCTGCGTTGCCTGTTGCTGGTCAAGGCCATACTTTTCACTTATTTTGTGAGCTATCGAAGCGGCATTAGGTTTATTCGGAGGCTTTATCCAAATCATTCGGTTTTTCGCCAAAAGGATAGTCGTGCCAGAACCTATTATAATACCGCTGACGAGAATAACGACTGCGATAACTATCTGCACGAGTAGCTGCTTCGGCCATATAATTTTTTTCACGCATGTTTGTTTCGGCCATGAAAATTTTACCATAGCGGAACCTCCTGAAGCGGGGTAAATAACTGAACCAGCGGATTAACGATTGACTGCCATGCGTGAATCGACAAAAACGCTACAACCGAAGCGGCCACAGCCGAAACTGCCGCGAAGAAATCAAAGGGCAGGAAAGTGTATTTAGGCTGACCGAGCGAATCTATACGCAGCAGAACATCATCAGAGACGTCAAAAAAAGGCGGCTGTTCGTTTCTCGCTACAAATGCCAGTTTTTCAAATATCTTCATTTTGTCCATCCGAGTTTCTCCCAGATATTTTCTTTTTCAGCGATCCTTCTGATCTTTTTACGCGCCCGCATGGCTCGCATCTTCACAGCTGCCCTTGTCCATCCTGTTTGGTCGGCTATCTGTTCGATGGTAAGGCCTTCCAAATACATCAGTGTTAGCACAAGTCTGTCAGCCCTTCCCATTCGCCCCAGCAGTGAATAAATAATTTCGCCAGCCTTTTCAGACTCGATATCGTCATCAGGCTGCTGCTTTACAAAGTCAAAATCTTCGAGACTGACAATTTCCTTTTGTTTATCGCGATGCTTCCAGAATTTGTATCCTGTCCGTGTTGCGATTTTGCGCAGCCAGTGAACAAAAGGGGCTTTACCCTGAAAACTATTCAAACTGAAATACACTTCAACGAAGACATCCTGAACGAGCCTTTCGCAAATGTTTCGGTCGCGGCTGAAACGCCACATCAGCCGGGCAATATCAGCTTGATACCGCTGCATAAGGCGCTTGTAAGCCTCGCCGTCGCCGTCAATACTTGCTCTTATGTCATCGAAATCTGGATTCTGCACATTGCTATTATACACTCAAAAACAGTATTTACAACTTGCCAAAAGAACCTGTGTCGCATAAATCGCTCGCAACGTTGTGTTAGTGGGCAGATTTTAGGAAAGGTAACACAAAAAACCCGACCATTTGCAAAAAAACGGCGGCAGGGCATAAAAGCAATTGATCTTGTGATCGAGGAAACACCCGGCATAATCAACCGTTTGCGGGGATAGTCTCCGTTTGTGAAAACATAAAAACACAGGGGCGAGTATAACCCCGCCCCTGCGACATTTCAGCATTTATCAAATACAGCTATTGTTCTGTATTATCATCTTTTGGTTTTTGACCCCGACAACCTTCACCTCTTTGAGGCCTTTCTGTTCTTTCCGGCCTTTGCTGCTGCATTTTTCCCATCTGCGCAGCCCTTTCTTCCATCTGTGCTATCAAAGCATCGAGTTGGGCGACTGTTTTTTCAGCATTTTCCGCCTTGGCAGTTTCACGAATTTCTTTCAGTTGGTCAAGCAATTGCCGATGCCGCTGTTTCATTTGCTGCATGCGTTCCTGCCGATTTTGCATTTGCTGCTGCCGTTGTTGAGCTCCTTTCCTTACTGCGGGTTTATTCGGGTCGGAATTTGCAGCGTCCTCGCCATAAGCGATCTGAGAGGCAAACAGGCCAGCCAACAATAACAACATAATACCAAGCTTTTTCATTTTTGACCCCTTGTAAAATAAAGGTTTAGATTTCGATTACGTCAAGATAGACGGAAAGTGTGTTTGTTTATTGCACAAAAAGAGAAAAAAACGACTTTAGACCTTCATGCCTGAAACTGTAGTCTCGAATATCATCTGCCCGTTGCAGACGCCCTGGATATAAGCCGAATATTTTCTGCTTTTTACTGCGGTCAGGTGGCCGAGCAGATAGAGCCGGCTGCCGGGTTCAACGGTAAGGCGGAATTTGGCGTCTTCTATTGACGCAAACCCAATGAAAGCATCCAATTCGAGAATTTTTCGCACAAAAAAACTTAAAAGCTGGGCGGCGCATTCGATCATTATGACGCCGGGCATGATGGGGCGGCCTGGAATATGCCCCCTGACCCAAAATTCATTTTCGGTAACATCTTTGTAGCCGAGAATCAGTTTTTTTTCTTTGTCATACCACAAAATGGCATCAAGCTGCTGCATTTCGTAGTTTTGCGGGTTGACCTCAACAATGGCATCGCGATCGTAAATAGGCTTTCTTTCAAGGTCTATCTTTGAAATATCAAACAAAAGTGCAGGCGGCATAGAATCATCCTGTTATATGCGCAAATGCCCTGTCCAGCAGGCTGTTCCTGCTGTGCAAGTGACGTTGCAGTATAGAGTTATGTTAGGATCAGTCGGTGCTTCTGATCTCGAGAATGCTGCTTCTGACGTCCTGAGCGGCCTTTTTAATGTCCTGCATCTGCTTGCGGACTCTTGTTCCAGCGGCCTTGTTGCCGCCTTCGGCCTTGTTGATATCTGCTTCGATTTCGGTGATAAGTGCTTTTAAGCGTTCATAAGCGTCCATAACATTCTCCAGAAAAGAGTTTTTAATACAGGGAGACGATAATGGTATATTTGGCTTTTGTCAAAGAAAAATCCCATTTTTTAGGCAAAAAAGCGTTTTTTTTGTTTCTGCTGCCGAATTTTTATGTAAAAATTCGGTAAAAAACTTCGGGAGAATCTGCTGATAGTCGCCATTACTGAGCACCTAACGCGATTTTAACAAAGGAAAAACATAAAAAAAACTGATATTTGTACATTGTGTGATATATAATAGCTGCACTTAAAGACAAAAAAATGCGAAAAGCCGCAATTTTTCTTGACTTATAGCGGCTGGATAGTGTACTATACCGAAACAAGTGTGTTAATCGTCTGATGCCGCTGACAGGGTGAACGGCACAGTGTGAACATGGAAAAGGAGTAGGTGAGATGAGAGAAAAGCGAAACTGGTTTTTAGGCGCGATTCTTGTTGTGTTGTTGTTTGTGTTCGTTCCTTCCGCATTTGCAGTCCCGACCTATATGTCCGTTAGTTCAGGTTATGATGACTACACAACGGGTAGTGCAATCGTTTACAATTCTGGAAAGACTACCGATTACGGAACCGCAAAAATAGAATGGCATTCCTGGTCGTCAATGGTCGATGGCACAAAATACTGGTATTACGCATACAAGGTATATAACAACGAAGTGGCGGGCGGAAGCCCGGACCCGAGGTCAAATGATTACCATTACGGGCATACTTACGTGTATAGCACACAGGCCCCTAGTTTCGCCTCGCAAAATTCGTTCGACCTTGTTTTCGGTATAGATATACCCGGCGATTACCAAACTACTGCCGACCTCTATGTGGTCAGTACCAACGCCGGCTCAAGCAAGTCGGGCAGCTCACCATGGCTTGGGCAAATCACCCAAACATGGTTAGGAGGCGACGATTGGGTTATGACTGGAATAGATTGGTCGGCGACCGGCGGCGGAGGCAACACAATCGACCCGACACAATGGAATAAAAAGGGTGGCTCGTGGAACTTATACTATGCCGGCGATACGTCAAAAGATGATTCCATTGGTCAATATTTCGAGATAGCCAGCACATGGGAACCTGGGAAGATATTAAGTGCAAATATTACGGATGGTTTTACACCTACGAATACAGTTCTTTCCGGTGAAGTGTGGGGGCCGAAGGTTGCACCTGTACCGGAACCGGCGACAATAGCGATTTTTGCAATTGGAATGTTTGGAATTGTGCTGCGGAGGCGGCATAAATGATGGGAACGTAGGAGTGTCCCTCGATTGTTCAGCGAGGCATCTTCAAATTTTCCGCGAAATGGATTTTGCAACTATTAGGACGTGTTGTCTTTAAAGAAAGTTAAGATTTTTGGTATAACCTTTAAGGAGGAAACAAATGTGTAGTGCAGGATTGAAAAATTTGGTAATGGTTCTTGTGATTGCGGCAATAGCATTGCCTTGCTTTGCGGCAGATCCGACTTATCAGGCTGCACCGCCTTCGGGTGTATACCTTGCAAGCGGCATAGCCGATGCGACGGGCAGCGGCGGAACGGCATATCTTGAGTATTGGGTCTGGGATGGCGGAGATAGCTACTATTACTATACCTATCGCGTCTATAACGTCCAGTTTCGGCCGTTTATTATGTATCTGACAATCGCAAATCCAACCCGCGAATCGTACACAATTACTGGTTTTAGCGGAGGGTGGAATCCTCAAACGGGCGTAAAAGGGACGCGGTGGATTGGTTCTTCAGCCATTAACCAGATAGCGGTTATCCAATGGGTGTCAAATAGTCCATATTCAAATCTTTACCCAGGCGTTAGTTCTTGGGGGCCGGATGATGGCCAACTGTTCCAGTTCGCAAGCAAACTGCCCCCTTCGAGTGCAGGCTTTACTGTGATGGAAGGTGATCTAACAATTATCGCTGCCGGATTGGTTCCTGCGCCGGGTTCAAGCGGCGGTGCGGTCACTCCGAGGTCGGTCGGTTACTGGAAACAGCAGTCCGGAACAAAAGGCTCACGTAAGGAAGGTGACAGCATACCGAGTTATTTAAACATAATCGGGCCTATGTCAAATGTCTTCGATAATATGGCTGTCAGCGCATGCAACGAGATCCTTGCTGTGCCGGATAATTCCGATATGAGGCAGAAAGCTAAGGCTCAATTGCTGGCTTTGTGGCTTAATGTTGTTTCCGGCAAGCTCAATTATGATGTATCTCTGAATATAAAAGACCCCGGTAATGCGGCAATTATTATTTCGCCCAAACAGGCTATTGCCAATATTGAAAGCACAATACTTAACACGAGCGCAACTTTGGAAGAGCTTGAGTACGCGAAGGATTTGGCGGAAATATTAGACAACCTGTAAGTTAAACTATCCTGAAACAAAAGCCGTGCAATTTTTGCACGGCTTTTGTTTATTAGGATTTTAATTTTAGCGTTAACTCGGCTATTCTTTTTCCTCGGCGAGCGCATTGTTTTTCTACCCGCTCGTCGGGCTTTCCAATGGAAACCGGGCCGTAATGGTCGCCCTGCGGATCGCCTTGTACGACTAAGCCGCAGATTAGCATCGCCTCGATTATGCCCATTATGGTGGTTTCGTTGCCGCCGCCGATATTCGCGGCGCTGGAAAAAGCAGCTCCAATGCGACCGTCAAGCTGGCCGTGGCGCGATACCAAATCGTCGAAAAGCTGTTTTAGCGGCGCGGCCATGTGGCCGTAATATGTGGGTGAGCCGATAACGATAGCGTCATAATCAAGCAGCTGCTCGGCTTTGACATCGGCAACGGATTTGCAGGCGGTAGTCAAACCGCTGTCATTCATAGCCTTTGCGATCATTTCGGCCATTTTTTGGGTATTTCCGCTTCGAGTGTAGTAAATAACGATTCCTTTAGCCATTTGGTTCCCTTCCATTTTCAAGTGGTACTGTATTTTGTTCAAAATCAGCCGGAATTTTCAATTTGAAAATATCGGCACTTTTCTGTTCATTGATTTTTGGATTGGTGAAAGTAATTTCGTATTCATCCTGTTCGCTGCTTACAGCAATGATCTTTATTGGCAGAAAGTATTCTTTGCCAATTGTAACAAGGATGCTTTTATAGTCTTCGCTGTAAACGGAATCGGCTTTTACGTTGAGATCGAGGGTTAGTTGTTTATCGGTTTCATTTTTCAAAGATATTTTGAAATTTTCACTCAACTCGGCTGGGTCGCTAAAGCCGACAAGCGGGAAATTACGTTTTACCAGCTCGAAAACATCGACAGGTTCGTTTGAGTCGGCTAATTGCCTCTTTTCAGCCTGTTTGGTCTCGTAATCGAGGCGGTGAAGCCATACGCCGTCAAAAAGATAAATCTGCCGCTGCTTTTGAACTTTACCGTCGTCCTGCCGCAGGGTATCGAATTCGATCTTCAATAAGCTCTGTTTGTCATTTTTCTTATAATGGATTTTTCCAATACGCAGGGTTTTTGAATCGAAGAGCGGCTGCGAGAAAAGATAGCTTATATCCGCCGAATATGATTTCATAGATTCAGTTGACTGTTTTATATTATCAAGGATTTTGGCAACGTTGTTTTTTGCGGCGGGACAGTTGGATTGGGCTGATGCGGCAGCACAACCGGCCAAAAATATACCGACTAATAAAAATAGTTTCTTCATAATTCGATATTCCTTTTTGCAATAATATCGAGTATTTGTTCGATTTTTTCAATAGTATAATCCGCATAGCAGGCAAATTGTCGGGCATCTTTGTGGTTTGCCAGAAGAACCGCTACCGCTCCAGCCGTGCGGGCGCACTGAAGATCGAAAAGATAGTCGCCGACAACGAGTGTCTGGCTGGGGCAAACGCCGAATTTTTCACAGGTATGCAATACACCGAACGCGTCCGGTTTTACGGGGCCATCATCTCTGCCGATGACAATATCGAATTTCAGGGTGTGTTTTTCAAGTACGGCAAGGGCGTTATCGCGTCTGTTCCTGGTAAGGATGCCCATTTTGAAGCCCATCTGGGAAAGAGTTTGCAAAGTTTCCTTTGTTCCAGGATTAAGGGTGGATTTGTCAACGGCAAGCTGTTCGTGACGAGAAAGTATATCTTCGGCGAACTTGCGCTGGTCGGCTGTCACTTTCTCCATCGCCTCAAGAAGCGGGCCGCAGCCTTCGGGCAGGCCTATCTCTTTTTTGATTCTTTCGAAATCGAAAAATGGCTCTGTGATAGTCCCATCCAGGTCAAAAATAACAGCTTTTATTTTTTTATTCATACTATTTCTTTCGCAGCAGTTCGATAAAATACTTTGCGGCGAGGCTTAATGTTCTGTTCTTTTTTACGATTATACCTGTCGGGCGATACAAATCATCATTTGTTAATTTTATCTGCCGCAGCGTCCCTGCGGCTAATTCCGAAAAAATAGCCGTAGCTGGTAATATACTTATTCCGGAATTAATTTCAATCGCTCTTTTAATTGTTTCGATATTGTCGAACTCCATAGCCGGACGAACGATAAGATTGTGGCGAGCAAAAATTGAGTCGATCCACTCGCGGGTAGGGATATCCTTTTCAAATCCGATAAATCTTTCAAAGTGGACTTCCCGGATATCCATTTCGTCTCTTGAGGCGAGGATATGGTTCGGGCTGCACACGAGAACAAGCGATTCATGCTGAAAATCGTAAACATCAAGACGCCTGTCTTTATGTGGAACGGCAACCAGACCGATGTCGATGTTATTGCTAAGCACTAATTCATATATTCTTTCCGCTCCGAAATATTCGACGTGGACATGAATATTGGGATATGCGGTCATGAATTTTTTTATATAGTCAGGCAGTGTGTGCATTCCTATGCTGAATATAGCGGCAACGTTAATACGCTTGGCTGAGGCGCTTCTGTAATTTTGCAGTTCGGTTTTGAAGTTATCATACATTTCGACTATTTGCTTTGCGGTTTTGTAAAGCAGCCGCCCTTCGCGGGTTAATTCGATAGGCCTTTTTTTGCGATTTATAAGCTGACATTTGTACTGAAGTTCCAACTGGGCAAGCTGCTGGGAAACGGCAGACTGGCTTAGATAATTTTTTTCGGCTGTTTTTGAAAAACTCAGCAATTCAGCGAGATCACAGAAAACCTGGAGCGTTTCCAATTGCATTATTACTTTTCCTTATAGAAAGTATCATATTTTATTTGTTGTCAATTTGCATGTTTTTCTTACACTAAAATAGTGTTTGTCGAAGTATTTTGCAAAACGCAAAAAGACAGGTATTAGTTTACCTTATTTATATTAAAAAACAAGAGTGTTACAAATTATTGAAGGGATACGTCAAATGGCACCTACTAAATTGACACAATCTGTTTATGATCAAGTACTTAAGCGCAATCCCGGCGAGGGTGAATTCCATCAGGCCGTTCGCGAGGTTCTCGAAAGTCTCGAGCCGGTTATGAAGCGAAATCCACAATACACCGATGCTGCGATACTTGAGCGAGTAGTCGAGCCGGAACGCCAGATCATCTTCCGCATACCGTGGCAGGATGATGCGGGCAGATTTCAGGTTAACCGCGGCTTCCGTGTTGAATTCAACAGTGCTCTTGGGCCGTATAAGGGCGGTCTGCGTTTCCATCCGAGCGTTTATCTTGGAATTATTAAGTTCCTTGGCTTCGAGCAGATATTCAAGAATTCGCTGACCGGTTTG
>JAQURJ010000018.1 GCA_028715705.1 Phycisphaerae bacterium
CCGAGGTGATGAGAGTAACACAGACAGACGTTGTATGAAAAAAACAGAAAATACTAAATTCGAAATGACCAAAACACCGCATGCCCAATTCTGTTTTGAAAATTTGAATTTTGGTAATTTGATATTGTTTAGTATTTAGATATTAGAATTTAGGATTTGTTATACAGTTATGCCCAGATACACATATACAGCCATAGCCGCGAACGGTAAAAAGACTCGCGGCGCAATAGTCGCGGAGAACGGCTACGCCGCGCGTAAGCAGCTTCGAGTTCGCGGCATACATCCGACAAATGTCACCGAATGCGGCGAACAGGAAGGCGGCAAAAGATTCTTTTCCCTGACGCACCGCCCCAACAAACGGAGGCTCATAGATTTTACAAGGGAAATGGCTACCCTTCTTAATTCCGGTATAAAGCTTATCGAATCGATATCGGTGCTGACAGTTCAGACTTCTGATCCCCGATTCAAAAACGCCCTGACCGACATCCGTGACAGGGTGGTGACAGGCGAATCGTTCACAGATGCACTGGCTGACTACGACGAGTATTTCGACGTTATCTACGTCAGTATGGTTCGCGTGGGTGAAGTTACCGGCTCGCTTGGCAGCAGCTTTGCGACGATAGCCGGTTTTATGGAAAAACGCGCAAGGGTCGAATCCAAAGTCGTAACTGCTATGATATATCCCATCATCCTTATATTCTTCTGTCTGGGTGTGGTTATCTTTCTTACAACAAGCATCATCCCCAAAATAGCCGTGCAGATAACGCAGGCTGGACAGGAACTGCCATGGATAACCAGGCAGCTTGTAAGCGTCGGTCACGTACTGACAAGCTGGTGGGTATTTGTCGTGATAGGCTCGATAATGGGTATCGTTTTTCTTATAAGAAAATTCACACACACCGAACGCGGGGCATACTTCAGAGACAAGATGCTGCTGTCGCTGCCGCTATTCGGTCCGCTTATAAAACAGCGGGTTATTGCACGCTTCACATCGACGCTCTCAACCCTTCTTGGAGCGGGGCTGAGCATGGCCGAATCACTCAAGGTCGTCGCTCAGGTTACCGGCAACACTCTTATGAGCCGCGCGGTAAAACAGGCTCGTGAACGAATCCTCGCCGGAGCCGATATCGCAACACCGTTGCGTGACAGCGGCGTACTTGACCCTGCTATAGCACACATGGTCGTTGTCGGTGAGCGAAGCGGAGAGCTTGAAACAATGCTGCGAAATATCAGCGAAAATCTCGAATCATCAAGTGACATCGTTATCGAACGCTTAAGCGCAGCGGTGGAACCTTTGATTATAATTTTCATGGCTTTTGTCGTCGGCGTTATCGCCTACGCCACGATATTGCCTATACTCGATCTTTCAACCGGAAAGTTTTAGTAAATTATTGAATTTTGGAATTTGTTTAGGATTTAGATATTAGAATTTAGAGTTTTTAATTAACGGAGGTTTGTATGACAATTAAACGTTTTGAAAAAAGAAAAGCATTTACCATGCTCGAAATTATGGCCGTTCTGATAATTCTCGGTCTTCTGGCCGCGCTGGTCGCCAAAAAAGTCAGTGACAAGGTTGATCAGGCAAGGGTCGCGACCACAAAAGCCAACCTCAAGTTATTGCATCAGTCGGTAAACCAGTTCAAAATGGATACGGGACGATTCCCAACCGAAGACGAGGGCCTTTACGCTCTTCTCGACCAGCCAAGCGATGTGACAAACTATCCCGTCGGCGGATACCTCGAAACAACCGATATTCCACCAGATGGATGGGGCGAGGATTTCATTTATGAGCTGTATCCAGAAAGCGGTCAGCCGTTTGTGATAATAAGCTACGGCGCCGATAAAGAAGAAGGCGGCGAAGGGTATGATGCGGACCTTTACAGTACAGACGCACGGTAACTATTCCGGCTGCTGGTTGCTCGTTGCCGGTTGGGCTGCTCTGTCATTTCGAGCGCAGTTTATATTGAGCTTGTCGAAATACGAGAAATCTTTGTTGCTGATTAATTCGGCATCGGGAAATTGAACATTGAAAATTGTAAATTATAAATCCCGTTCCGGTTTTACGCTGGCCGAATTCATCATAGTAATAATGCTGATTTCTATTTTTGTTACTATGACACTGACGCGATTGGCGCCTCTTGTAACCAAAAATAGCTTCCGCGGCCAGGTTCAGGATTTTATCAGCACTATGCAGATGGCCGCAAGCGCAGCAGCCGAATCAAGCCGCCGTTATGAGGTTACAGTTGACCTTATCGAACAAACCTACACTCTGCGGCAGATTACGAATCCAGACCTTGAGGATGTCCTGAATGAAGATATCATCACCTTCAAAACATTCAATGATAACTGCCGGATGATCTATGTCGTTTTCGACGATTTGGTCGCTATTGGACTGGATACAGAAAGATACGAACAGCAAATCGCCAACTTCCGTGTCGGCAAAGCCGGCTGGCAGAGCGGCGCAAAAGTTGTTTTCATGGATAATGACGAAAATTTGTACTCGGTAGTGGTCAACCGCATCAGCCGCCTGATAGAGCTTCGCGATGGCGATGTCGCTATGCTGCTGCCGAAAAACGAACAGGATATACAATTTTAGTGTCTGTCATTCCCGCGAAAGCGGAAATCCTGTCTTGAAATTGAAAATTGAAAATTGTAAATTATAAATCCCGTTACGGCTTTACGCTGCCCGAAGCTATGGCAGCGGTCGTTATACTTGCGATAACGGTCAGTTCCGTTACCATAGTAATAAACCGCTCCGTCGCCGCGGCAAGCGACAGCAGCCGACGTATCCGCGCCTTCCAGGTCGCGCGCGAACACATGGAGACCCTGCTCGGACTCGATTCGGTCACCGAACAAGTCGAATACGGAATCACAGACGATTTTGTCGAATGGCAGGATTCCGTTCACTCCTTTTACGAACCCCTCACAATGAGAATGTGGGTCGAGGCCGTCTGCACAGCTGAATACGAAGATTCAAAAGGCGAATTCCAGACGGTGGAACTTACGCATTGGCTTACCGACTTGTCGGCAAAACAGCTTAAGGAACTGTTCGAAGCCAAGTATTTAAAAACTATCGAAGAAGCCGCCGAATACGCCGCTGTCAGCAAAAATACTATGGAACAATGGGTCGATAACGGAATGCCACTCTCTGACGAAGGCTATTTTATAAAAATCCAGCTCGATCTGTATAAAAGAACCAACGGCGCACCGACGGCGGAAGAAGCTGCCCAAGCCGATCCTTTAGACCCCCAAACATCTGACACTGCACCCGACGAAAACATCGATAACGAACATCCAGAATCATCGGAAAATTCACCGTCTGATTCAGATAAAATAGATTGTTCTGATTTACCGCCGGAGTTTCAGAAATGGGCGGAATCTGTAGGAGTGTGTCTTTAAAAAGATAATTTTTCGATTATGAAAATCAAACTGATAAAAAATAACGGTTTTTCGCTTGCCGAGATAATGGCGGCGGTGCTTATCAGCGCAATGGTGCTGGTGGCGGCGCTGACGGTCTACAGCCGCTCGCAAAAAACTGTTGCTGCCGTTTTCGAAAAGATCGACAAGCCCCGCCTTTCGCAGGAAATCCTCCAGCGCATAGCCGAGGACCTCGACAGTATAATAAGCGACGGCAGCGAGACCACTATTGCTATCCAAAATTCGCGCACCGGCGGATACGCCTCCGCTCGTCTTACGATTACAAAAATGATCTTTGCCGAAAACAATCAGAAAAAATTATACGAGCAGATCATCTGGGCAACCGGTATCGACCCCGAAAGCGAAAGCAACAGCCTTATACTTTACCGAAGCCACAGAGGGCTTGCCATTGAAGACAAGCTTCTTGAACAATCTCTCGACCAGACACAAAGGGAACAGTTCATTCCTATCTGCGATGGCCTGACATTTTTTCGTGTCGCTATCCCGCAATCCTCGCCTCAAAATAATTCCGACCAGCCAAAAACTGGTATAGCAACCCTTCCGTCCGCAAGAACTCCGAATGTTCAGCGTGATGGCGATATTCTAAGCTGGACAGGACAGAATTTGCCCAAATCGGTTATAGTGTCGCTGTCCGCCGCCGAACCCATTGAAAACTCTGACGGCACGCTGGATGTCTATGAAGAAGATATTGCCTTGCGTACCATCGCCATCGACCGAACACGAAAAATTAAATTCGAAATACCAAAATATGAATCGCCCGATTTTGAACAGACAGATTCTAACGAACCGGATTCGAACACAATAAAATCAAATGCGACAGAACCAAACGAAACACGGTAACAAACAATTTTGCGCAAGGCAGGGTGTGGTGCTCTTGATCACACTTGTCCTCCTTGTCATACTCGCTACGCTGGGCTATACCGTCAGCAGCAAAGTCGCCGCTCGCAAACATCGTGACAACTACATCATAGACTACGCAAAAGCCCGTTACGCCTGCGATTCAGGCGTAAAATACGCCATTACTCAAACTGAACTGCTCAAGGCATCTCTCATTGAACGCCCCAACGAACCTGACTTCAGCGACGTATTCGCAATGACAGAAGAACAATACCGGCAATATCTCGACTACTGGGCAAGGCTTTTGGCCGAACAGGAAAAAGAGGGTTACGAAAATTTAAGCAATATCCTGCGGGATTTAAATATGCCCGGCCTGGATTTTTTTGACTCCGAAGATTACAATGACACCAACGATGCCAATCAGTTATACAGCGATTACTATACCACACAGGAAGAACAGCTGCAGATACGCGGCCCGTACGGCCCCCAGTGGCCATATGTCACCGAACCGGTCGAATTCGAGATTGGCTCGGCAAAAGTCAAAATAGAAATAGAGGACGAGAACGCCAAATACCCCCTTTGCTGGGCGATGCTGACCCAGGAACAATACCAGCGAGAAGCGGCGGCGGGTTTTGATATTTTCTGTCAGTGGATGGGCGTCGACCCTGCCTACGCCGATACACTTCTCGATCAGCTTAATGAAATCAACACCATAAAACAATTCAGCATGGATATGAAACCCATAAAGGTCGTCGAAGAAAAACAGGTACCCGTTCGCAGCAGCAGCCGCTCTCGCCGCTCAAGACAAACCACGCGAACCGTAAAAACACCACGCGAAATTCCGGCAGTGAACCATAAAAAGGATTTAGCACGGCTGTTACACGCCCAGCTTGTCGATATCGAGCTTCTCGCTATCCCAACTGTAACGACCGAGAGCCGCAGGGAATCACCGCTTAAATACGTCGGAACTTGGGTTTCCGACAAAGTAAATGTCAACACCGCGCCGCGACACGTGCTCGAAGCGGCATTTATTTTCGGCGGTGACGCCGTTGAAATTGCCGACCAGATAATCGAGCGAAGAAAAATTAAACCGTTCAAGGATATCGAATCGCTTCGCCAGGACCTTTTGGGCTATTCGGATTCCATCAAAAAATGTGAAAATTTTATTACAACCCAAAGTGACTGTTTCACTATCCATGTCACCGCCCAAAGCGGCGTGGCACAAACCGAGACGGTCATCGCGGTAGTAAAACAAGGCAATAAAATAGAACGTATAGGAGCAATATCAAACTAATTTTAAAACAGTGTTAATCTGTGTCTAATAAAGAATCGTGTAAATCAGTGTTATAGGAAAAATATGGAAAATCAGGGATTCTTAGGTTTATACATAAGCCGCGACCGCGCTTGTGCCGCCCTGCTGAGCGGACAAGGCAAAGACAAAAAACTTATCGGCTGTTTCGAGGCGGCCGTCGAATATGACCACGACACCTCGCAAGCCGCGAACTTCGCCGCAGTCGCCGAAAAAATAGCCGCCGAATGCAAACAGCAAAATTTCAAGTTCGCCGAGGTCGGCGTCGCTGTTGACAGTTCGTTCTACATGCAGCACGACATCCACAGCGAATTTACCGAACCAAAACAGATCGCCCAGACTATCCGCTTCGACACCGAAGAAACGCTGGCCAACGATGTCAGTGACATGGCTATCGCCTTCCGCATAAAAACATCCAGCGAAAAAGGTTCGAACCTCTCGGTGCTCACAGCCGCCAAAAAAATTCTGAACGATATCTTAACCGCCTTGCAGGCAAAAGGATTAGACCCTGTAACCATTGAACCCGATTCCAACTGCCTCGCAAAGTTCTTCAACAATTTCTCTGCCGCAACTCCGCGAAATCGTATGCTTGCCGCTCTCTCTTCGACAAACGCCTATCTATTTGTTTTCGCCGGCGAAAACCGACCGATCGTAACACGCTCTTTTCCGCTCAACGATCAAAATCGCGACCAACTAATCCAAAGAGAGGTCCCCATCACCCTTGCGCTGTCCGATACCGAACAACCGATAGAATCTGTCGAGCTTTTTGACTCTGCTCAACAACTTTCATCAACCGCAGCCAATTTCGGAATCGAATCAGGCCCCATCCCGGCGTTTGAACTGATAACTTCCGACCCGAAGACTGAAACTATAACTGACAAAACCGCTTTGGCCATCGCCTGCGGTGCAGCCATGACACACCTTGAAAAAGAACCGCATATCAACTTCCGAAACGATTTTTCCCCCTTTATGGGCAAACGTCTCAGGATGGAGCGAACGTTAAAGATCGCAAGCGTCTCCGTCTGCGTTGCGATTATCCTGCTTAGTGGTTATCTGCACTGGCAATTGTTTCACAAAAAAGAACCGCTGCGAAGGCTCGAAAAACAATTCATAAAAGATTACTCCGACGTAATGATGGGGGCAAAATTCGATAAGCCCGGCAACGCCGTCAAAAAACTTCAGGGAGAGCTTCGCCGCATCAAGGAAGTCAAAAGCGGCCAGCTCAGCATCACCGGCGAACAAGCTATAGCCGCCAAATTGACACGCCTGCTGGAGGCCTTCAATAAATGTGCAAAAAAAACAAATCTAAACGTCAGAGAAATTTCAATATCAGCCAAATCCATCCGCGTTGACGGTGACACATCCGGCCGCCCGTACACCCTCGAACTTTTAGAGGCCATTCGAGCCGTAGGGTTTGACGTTGTTCCGCAACGGCTTGCTTCAGAAGGAGGCCGTGACATATTCGCCGCAACCGTTACTATCAAGGGAGAACAAAAATGAACGAATTTTATAAACACCCGTTGTTTTATTTCATAGCCGTACCCATTGTGCTAATCCTCTGGCCGCTGCTGCTGTGGACGGTTTACCTGCCCCGCGTCCAGACCGATTTCAAAAAGCAGATCGAACAATATGAAAAGGCCTTACCCGTAATGACCGAGATACTCTCTGTTGACAGCGACCGGCTGGACTTCGCCGGAAAAGATGCCTCAGTCGATTTCGATTACGCCACAGCCATTAACAAGGTCGCCCAGTCCTGCCAAATACCCGAAGCCGGCTACAAGCTCAATGCCGGCCTTGTCATCAGTTCAGGCGGCCAGAAGAGCCAGACAGCCAATCTCGACCTTCAGGATATCGACATCGAACGGTTCGCCAATTTCATTTCCACGATGCAGGTCCGCTGGTCGAATCTACAGTGCACAAAGCTGAACCTGCGAAAGGTAAAGGGAACAAAAAACACCTGGGACGTGGACATCCAGATGAAATACTATTTCTAATATTTCTTTCTTATCTTCGCAGCGTAGCACAAGCGTCCCGCTTGTGAATATTTAGCTACAGATTTATTCTGGGAATCATTAGCAAAGCAATCCCCATCTTTGCTCTTTAATTTTTGGTTTTCACTATTTCTTTTAATATATCCCCGCTTCTTTTATGTCGATACAAGGCTTTCATTTAATCCCAAACAACTTCTTTTAATGAATTTACAGGTGCTCTAAATTTTACCCCTTCAAAGTTTGCAAAATGTTTTTTCCCGCAATGGATTTTATCCGTTTCGGACTGGCGAAGTTCCTCGCCCGCACTTTTTGTTTCCGCTACAAAGTAAATTTTCCTGTCATGTTCAAACACAATTGCCCAGTCCGGGTTATATGTCCCCAGCGGTGTATCGATCTTAAACCAAAACGGCAGTTTCAGATAAAATTTGACATCATCCCGCGCTTCCAATTCCTTCAAAAACTGTCTTTCAACTTCGCTGTCAACCAATACAAAATCATAAACGGTTTTCTCCGGTTTTTTAACCGCTTCAAGATTGCCTCCCTTGTTCTGCAAATAGCCGTAAAGTTCTTCGTCCTCAAATAACTGCATACTCCAAAACTGCCCGGCTATTTTTTCATACTTTATCCCGTCAACCATCATTTTTTGCAAAATTTCATTAACAGCCCCGGACGATAAATCCATAAATTCCTGCGGATTTTTCATTATGTCGCCGAATTTATCCGCTTTTTCAATAATTCTGAAAATGGTATCTTTAGTCAGTTTTGTCCGATTTTGTATATAGCCCAAAATATCCGGCACAGCCGCAATCACAAAAGCCGATTCTTTTACCCGTTCCGTTAAAACAGTTCCTTCGATTTTTTCGCTGTCCATTGCAAGCCTCGCTTTTCGGCTTATCAGTTTAGGTTTGCGAACGCTGATTTCAAAAATTCTTTCCCCTGCCCGCTTTATCAATTCATCGGTACTGTATTCGACCTGATATTTCGTCCTATGTTTTATTTTCTCCCAAAGCTGGCGAAATTCTTCATAATTCGGATAAACGGCCTTATTCAATTTCAGCCGTTTTCGTTTCTTTTTGTCTTTGATCCTGCCCGAATCAAATTTCACTCCGCATTCATCCTCAATTTCGGTCTGCAATTGTTTTGCAAAATCCTCATAGCTTTCATTTGCTATAACCGTCAGGACATTTACCGTATCGTCAAAAACTCTTTTTCCTTCGCTGTCAACCGGCAAACGCAAACCCCGCCCGATTTCCTGCCGCTTCTTCACTGCCGATTGCGTTTCATTCAGGGTACAAATCTGAAATACATTCGGATTATCCCATCCTTCCCGCAATGCCGAATGACTGAAAATAAACCGCAATGGCTCGCCAATACTCAATAACCGTTCCTTTTCTTTCATTATCAGCGAATATGTATTTTCATCGGCTGCCGTATCCCCTCCGGTATCCTTCAACACACCTTTTTTATCCTGCGAAAAATAACCGTTATGTACCTTTTCAACCGGATAATCCAAAAGCCCTTTATAAGCCGGATTCTTTTTGTATTGCTCGAAAATTTCTTCAAACCATTCGGCAAATTTCCCTTTTCCGGCTTTTCCGTTTTCATAATTCCGGTAATTCGCTACCCGGTCGATAAAAAACAAACTCAATACCTTTAAGCCCCTGCCAGCAAGCTGCTTTTCTTTTTCAAAATGATTTCTGACAGTCGCTTCTATCTGATAGCGCATGATTTCATCATTAAGCCCTCCCACCGTCTGACCTGCGTAAACCGTCCTGCCGCTGCTGAATTGTATCAACTGATTTGCCGAATCGACCACATCGACAATAAACCCGTCATTGTAAATATCACGATTGCCGCTTACTTTATAAAGGTCGCCCCCGCTGCGAACGCTCAATTCTTTTCGGTTCACTCCGTTCTTTGTCGCAACATCAATTTTAATCTTCGCAACCGGCCTTTTGGATTGTATCTTCACCGCCTTTAATTCGACATACGCCTGATTTGCGTTATCAAGTTCCTCTATCCCGTCAACTTCGATTTTCTTTACCAGTCCCAAATCATAAGCCCTTACAGGGTCAAGGCTGTAAATCAGGTTATAATGATATTTATGCGTTGCCGAATACCGCAATGTGCATAATGGATTTAGATTCGCTATCGCCGCCCGTCTTTTCTCCGTTTCCATATTTTGCGGCTCATCAACAATTACAATCGGATTAACCGCCTGAATATAATCAATCGGCCTTCCCCAGTCGCTTTCCTGATGAATGATATTGTCCGCTTTCGAAAACTGGTCTATATTCAATACAAGAACCTGCAAACTGTTTGTCGTGGCGAAATTCCGGGCAAGCCCCCGTTTTTTCGGATCGTAAAGATAAAAATCAATTTCCGGTTTTTCATAGAGCATATCAAAATGCTCTTTTGTGATTTGAAGATTTTTTAATACCCCCTCTTTTATCGCAAGACTCGGTACGACAATAATAAATTTCTTAAAACCGTATTGGCGGTTCAATTCGTGAATGGTGCGCAGATACACATAAGTCTTGCTCAACCTTGTTTTCAGCAAACGCCTCTGGAAAAATCTCCCTTAATCTAAATATTTTATCCTGCTTTATATCCAAACTCCCCGCCTCAAACTTACCTATCTCTTTTGCCATTTATTTTCGCCCATCAAATGTCTAACTCGCGCTTATTTCTCCAAAACTGTAATTGCCGACTATTTTATCCCATTGACTTCTTTTTGCAAATACCAAATTCTGTTAATTTAGGTAATGTGTGTCAAGCTATACCTTTCACGCATACCCATTGTACATTTTTTGTACCCCATAAAAACCTCTGCGTTCTCCGCAATTTTCGTGGTAAACCACATCTGTCAATTTAGCCGATCTGTGTAATCTGCGTAATCAGCGGTTAATAAATTCTTTTTCAACTACGAACGACGAGCAACGAACTATGAACAGTTTTGCACAGCAAAACCCAAAAAAATACGGCTGAACACGAGAAAAAACGAGATAAAACGGAATAAAACGGAAATTTTGACCTAATTTAATCACCCAAAAGCATATAAAAATAAAACACTCTTAAGATACTTGCCTTTTTTTTCGATAACACTATTGTCGCAGATTTTTCGAAAAGGCAAATGGAACGTAACTTATGAATATACAATATGTTATATCAACAATGGTCTTCTGGCGGCGCGAAAACCAGCTCTCCTTCGAGCAGGATTGCGAACTTATCCGTAAGATGGGCTTTGGCATAGAGTTATGGCCGAATATCTGCAACAGCAGCGAGTGCCGCTACGAGCGCAAGAATTGGCTGCGGCTAAAGACCGCTACAGAGGGTATGCTCGTTTCAATGCGTTCCCGAACCGACAACCCCGATATTGACAAGTGGACAGAGCAAATCCAATGCGCCCAACTGCTTGGCGCCAATATAGTTACGGACATTGACAGCCTGCGTATCCCACGCGGAACAAATGGCAAAACCTGGGATTTCACCTCCGAAATTATCGACACCGCCGACCAAAACAACGTCGGTATCTACCTTGAAACAGGCGACCTCGAAACAATCCTAAAGGCAGGCCACAAATACACTTCCATCCGTTTCTGCTTCGATATGGGCTTTGCCAACTGCCATCCCGAACACGCCTTCGCCGATTATGTGGACAGCCTCGCCGAAAAAATCGCCCATGTCCATCTCACCGACAATTACGGCAGTAGCGACGACCACGAACCGCCAGGCATAAAGGGCGGTATTGACCGCGAAAACTGGGATTATCTGCTCAAAAAGCTGGATGAGTACGACAATGATATCGTCGGTTCCATAGAGATGGTCCCACCGACACCGGAGAACCTGATCCGTCAGGCAACCGAATTTCTCTTCGAAGAACTCGACTGGCCCAACCCGCCCTGCCGATTGGAAAACATTAGCGTAAACTAAGAATGTACCCCTCCGCATTTAGGTTATTTCCCACTCTTTTTTCTGGAAAAAATCCTGCGCCTCTGTATAATGCTTTGGCATCTTTGAAATAATGAGATTGAAAAAGTACAGGAGGGTCTCATGAGAGAACAGACTCGGAGAATCCGCGAAACGGGGCAAAAGAGAATCTTTGAAGCGGTAAACAGCGGTAAAAAGCTCCTTCTCGGTATTGATATCGGCTCGACCAGCAGTGATATCGTTGTACTGGATCAGGATTTACACATCATCTATAGCGATTACCGCCGCACGATGGGGCGGCCTGCCGAGACGATTCACAGCCAGCTTGGCGAGCTTTTCGATCGCATTGGGGCGGGGCGTTTCATTCTTACCGCGGCGACCGGTTCAGCGGCGCGGCTGCTTGCCAAATCACTGGATATTCCACTTGTCAATGAAGTTGCCGCGCAAGCTGCGGCTGTTTGCCACCTTTACCCACATATCCGGCAGGGAACGATAATCGAAATGGGTGGACAGGACAGCAAGTTGATATTTCTGTCCGATAATAATTCATCTCGCATACGTGATTTCGCACTTAATACAGTATGCGCGGCTGGGACGGGTTCTTTTCTTGACCAGCAGGCAAGCCGGCTGGGGATAGCGATAGAGGAAGAATTCGGCAGGTGGGCACTGGAGAGCAAAACAATCCCGCGTATGGCAGGGCGATGTTCGGTTTTCGCCAAAAGCGATATGATCCATTTGCAGCAACAGGCAACGCCGATGTGTGATATTATCGCGGGGTTGTGCCTTGCGCTTGCGAGGAATCTAAAGAGCAATCTCGGCTGCGGACGCAAATTCGTCAAACCGATAATCTTTACCGGCGGGGTAGCCGCCAATGCCGGTGTCGTGCGTGCAATACGTGATGTATTTGAAGCTTCTGACGGCGAGCTTATCGTTCCACAGGAGCATTTATTTACCGGCTGCATAGGGGCGATACTGACGGCAAAGTCGCAGAACAGAAAATCGGCGCCCCTCGACCCTGCAAGATTAGAAGAGTATATCAAAAGCCGCGGCGGTGCAATATCGAATGCGCCCCGGCGAGAAAGGCTGAACAAGCCTGTTTTGCCGCCTCCGGCAAGCAGAGTGCATAGCGAGATATTGGAAAATGTCACCACCCCTGTCACGGCGTATCTTGGAATCGATGTCGGTTCTATCAGTACCAATGTCGTTGTCGCTGACGAGAATGACCGCGTTTTGGCCAAGGCGTATTTGATGACAGCTGGCCGTCCGCTTGAAGCGGTACGTGAAGGCCTTGCTATGGTAGCCGAATCGGCAGCGGGGAAAGTCGCTATCGCCGGCGCGGCGACGACAGGTTCGGGTAGATATCTGACAGGTGACTTTGTCGGGGCGGATGTGGTGATAAACGAGATAACCGCTCAGGCAGCCGGCGCGGCGATAGTAAAGCCGGACGTTGACACCATCTTTGAGATCGGCGGACAGGATTCGAAATATATAAGTCTTGAAAACGGCGTGGTTGTGGATTTCGAAATGAATCATGCGTGCGCGGCCGGGACGGGGTCGTTCCTTGAAGAACAGGCTCAGCGGCTTGATATAAATATCAAGGATGAATTCGCGGCGCTGGCGTTTGACAGTGACAATCCGATAAAGCTCGGTGAGCGGTGTACAGTGTTTATGGAGTCGGATTTGCTCAGCTTCCAGCAGCAGGGAGCGCGAACGAAGGATCTTGTAGCCGGTCTTTCATATTCCATCGCGGCTAATTATCTAAACCGTGTTGTCGGGCAAAGAAAGATAGGGAATCATATTTGTTTTCAGGGCGGGACGGCTTTTAACAAGGCCGTGTGGGCGGCGTTTGAAAGCATTGTTGGCAAGCCTGTCACCGTCCCCGATCATCATGAAGTCACCGGCGCGCTTGGTGCAGCTTCGATAGTGCGGAGGCATACGGAAAAAATCGCCGCTGAAACAGGCCAGACAATTGAAAGCGGGTTTAAGGGCTTTGATAATATAGCGCAGGTTGCTTATGATGTCGAAAGTTTTGAATGTGAATACTGTGCGAACAACTGCGACATTAAAAAAGTCACTCTCGCTGAAAGTGAGCCGCTCTATTACGGTTCGAGGTGTGACAGGTATAATCTGAAAAAACGAAATAAACGTGTGCGCAGCGAAGCGTTCGATTTTCGCGAGAAAAAAATGCTCGAATTTGCCGGAATAGGCGAAATTGAAGATTCAAAAAAACAAAAGTCACGAACAGTAGCAATTCCGCAAGCCTTAATAACACATCAATTCCTGCCGCTTTTCGCGAAGTTTTTCAAGGAACTTGGGCTTCAAGTGACTCTCAGTGATAAGACCACCAAACGCACCATCCGTAAGGGCGTCGAAACCGTTACCGCTCAGCCGTGCTTTCCGGTCAAGGTCGCTTACGGTCATGTGGCCGAACTTCTTGAGAACGAGCCGGATTATATATTTATTCCGAGCATTGTGTCGTCTCCAGACAGGTTCGGCAATAAATATAATAAGCTGTGTCCCTATGTCACCAGCTTTGTGTATCAGGCAAAAACAGCGTTTGCCGACAGGATGGGAAAGACACAAATACTTGCACCGATTATACGATTAGGAGAGAGTCGGCAGCTGCTTGAAAAAAGCTTTATTGGAATGGCTGTTAAATTGGGCGTATCGAAGCAAAAGTCACTGGCTGCCCTGCAAACGGCTCTTGAAGCTCAAGCGGCTTTTGAAAAATCGCTGCGTGAAAAGGGCAAAGAGATACTCGATAATCTAAGCGACAAAAAGCGGCTCTTTGTACTTGTTTCACGTCCATATAATGGATGCGATGAAGCGATGAATCTGCGGCTTCCGGAAAAGCTTGCCGAGTTGGACGCAGAGGTTATCCCGATGGATATGCTCGACCTGGGGCAGGCATCGCTTACCGATTCGTCGCTGCATCGAAGCGTTTACTGGTCCTACGGTCAAAAAATTCTTCGTGCAGCGGAGATAATAAAATCCGACCACAGACTTTTTGCGATATATCTATCCAATTTCAGTTGCGGTCCTGATTCATTTCTGATGACGTTTTTCCGTGACATTATGGCCGACAAGCCCGCCCTTCAGCTCGAACTTGACGAACATTCCGCCGATGCAGGGTTGGTGACACGGCTCGAAGCGTTTCTTGAAAGTTTGAAAAACTATCGCCCCGTTCAAAAAATTCGCACAGCCGCATCTCTGGCCGCAGGTTACAAGTACAGCGATAAACGTACGCTTTATATTCCCTATATGAGTGACGTTTCTTACGCGGTCGCGGCTGGTTTTACCGCTTACGGTCAGCCAGCGGAAGTTATGCCGATGGCTACGGAAAAGACACTGCTAAAGGGCAGACGTTTTACCAGCGGAAAAGAATGCCTGCCATGCGCCATCACAGCAGGTGACATGCTCAATATAATCGAAGAAAAGGACGCGGAAAACGTGGCGTTTTTCATGCCAAGCGGAACAGGGCCGTGCCGCTTTGGAATGTATAACGCTATGCACAGGCTTATACTAAAATACGCCGGATACGCCGATGTCCCCGTTATCGCACCCAATCAGGATAACAGCCTTTATCAGGAATTTGCCGCACAGGCCGGTGTCAGTGTCCGTCATTTCATGGCTGATATATGGTGCTGGTCGGTTGGGATAGATCTTTTGTGCAAACTTATTCTGCGGATAAGGCCAATTGCCAATGACCCCAAAGCTGCACAGCGGGTTTATGATGAAAGCAAACAAAATTGGCTCGATGCGATCGGCCAACGCAAGGGTTTATCCGAGATGAAGCGGCTGACCGAATCCATAGCCGAAGACTTCGCGCGTATTCCAACGCGGTTGACATCCAAAAAACCTCGCATTGCCGTCGTTGGTGAAATTTATGTTCGTTCGCATCCATTCGCCAACGATAATATTATCGCGCGACTCGAAGAACTTGGCGCGGTCTGCGATCTATCGACTCTTGCCGAGTGGATTTACTATACCAACCTAACCCGTATCGACGAGACGAAACGCAGCGGAGAACTTAAAAATAGAGTCACTGAAACGATCTCCGATTTTGTCCAGCGCAGGATTGAAAAATCATTAGCAGAGCCGCTGAAGCGATTCGGAGTTTGCGCAGAAGGCTCGATTTCGCACACAATCGAACTGGCCAGACCATATATGGATAAATCTTTAGAGGGCGAAGCGGTGCTGAGCATCGGCAAAATGGTCGAGGCGCACCATAGCGGCGCAGCCGGAGTGGTGAACGTGATGCCGTTTGGCTGTATGCCGTCAACATTTGTAAGCACACAGACCATGCGGATAAGTAAGGACTGCGGCGATATGCCGATATTGAACCTTAGTTTCGACGGGCAGGAAGACGCGGCCCTGACCACGAGGCTCGAAGCATTCATTGAACAGGTAAAGAGCCGCACAAATGTCACCCATCCGGCAGTGGTAAAAACTTAGCTTGGACTTTGTGCCTTTTCTCGTTTAAATCCAATGTAAGAATAAATGAGCGTAAACATCGATACGCAGATTACGGGTATGAGTATAAAATACATTATGTAATCGCTGAAGAATGCCCCAGCTATGGCGACAAGTCCAGCCGCCTTGAACAGCTTGCCGCCGATTTTGTGCGTCTTGTCCCATACAATGTCACTGCTGAGTGTCCACGGCGTTCTGATACCGACAAACCAGTTGCGTTTGGCATGTTCGCAGAGGATTCCAATATAGAAAAACAATAATCCGACGGCGACAGCTACAAACATATTTACCGATAATTTTATGCCGAGATTCCACAAGAGCATAAAATACTGAACGCTCAAAAGGAACAGGCAGAATACGATTATAAAGCCGTCGTAATAAGGTGCGAATTTTTTGTAGTTTTCTTTTCGCGGATCGATTTTCGGCAAAAGTTTGAATGTCAGGATAATTACTATCATTATCACCGGCATAAGCCACACGGCTGTGAGCTTATTCATATAACCGTCAACCTCGCCTTTGGCGTTCCAGTGACTTGCCATTTTCTCCGGCAGCCGCGGATACAGCACTGCCGTTACTACAACCGTCAGCAAAATAATTCCAACTAAAATTATATCTGTCTTTTTGATATTCATTTCTTTCCCTCGTTTCTATTGATATTTTTGTTTAGATACCGCTCGTTTCAGCATCTCGCGGACAAGTTCGACCGGTAGGCCCATGACATTTGTAAAGCTGCCCTCGATTCGCTCGACGAATTTATCGCCGCCTTCCTGAATTCCATAAGCCCCGGCTTTCCCTTGCCATGCACCGCTTTCGATATATTCTTTTCTTTGCTGCGGCGACATCGGTTTGGGATAGACTATTGTTGTGTCGCATTCGACAATCTGCAAATTGTCCCTATTTTTGACAAGCGCAACAGCCGTAATGACCTTATGCGGGTTGCTGAAAAGCTTCTCCAAAATTTCTTCGGCGTGATCAGAATTGTTGGCCTTTCCTATTATGATTCCCTGATAATCGACAACCGTATCGGCTGCGAGGACAAGGCGGTCGGGGAAACGGCGGGCGACGTCTTTCGCTTTCGCAAGAGCCAGCGTTTCGGCGAACTGACGTGGTGACATTTTCTCGCTGCCAAATTCATCTTCATTGACATCCGATATAACGATTTCAAAATCGATGCCTTCCTTTTCGAGCAGTTCGGCCCTGCGCGGCGAGGCGGAAGCAAGAATGATGCATTCGCTTAATCCGGACATTATCACCTTCTTTTTCTAAGATGATACACAATTTTTCCGCAGAAGGAGATGTATTCTTTTTGCAGCTGCTCATAGTCGCTGCCGATGTATTCTTCGAATATTGCGCCTCCGACGCGGCTGTTCCAGTTAACCGTTAACGGGATGTTTCTGTTGGTTGCAATGCGGCAGTCCTCGGTCGAAATCGGCCATGTCCCCTCAACGCCGCCGAAAAGCATATCGTGATAATCGTTCAACCGTCTGCCATAATTATCCTCGCGCAGAAAACGAACGAGTGCATAAGCCTGACTATAAAATGCTGAAATCGCCGCTGAATCCTCTACGCGAAGCGCCTGACCGGGATCGAGGCGAATAAGCTGACCGAGCGGTATAACCTTACTGTCGCTCAATGTCTTTTTCAATTCAGCCAGCCGATAAATGTTTTCCGCAGATGTGAAGCGGTACACTCCGTTTTCGTAGCGGAATGTCTCGAATAGCATTGCGATGCCTTCGTCAAGACAGCTTGGCAGCCGATAGCGGAACAATCGGCTGTTGAATTGGTGCCAGCCTTCGTGACCAAGTACGCTGAAAGTCCTGTCACGCCCAATATTATACGCCACACAAATTCCATTATGAGCATACGCACCCGCTTTGACCTGAAGATAAACTTTCGCCTGTGGGCCGGTAAGCGCGATAGTGAAATCCGCCCATTGTTTTCTGTCGGCAAATAGATATGTCTCGAATTTATTCTGAGTATCGAGACTCAAAGGTAATTGACTATTGTAGCCGGCATAAGCCGATTCGACAAAACCGGCAACGCGTGCCAGTATCAGAGGATCGAGCAGGGTGGTATATATCTTGTAGTGTTCTGTGGTCAGGATAATGCCGTCACCGTAACTATTGTGCCAAACCTGCGCGTCGCGAAGAGTCGGAAGGCGATGACCTTTCAAATAATTGATAAGTCCCTGCGGGCTTTTCAAAGAAACTTGTGCGGACGGGGTGACTTGTGGACGGCTGGATGAACAGCCGATTAAAGCAAGAGGCATTAGAAATAACAATGTGATTTTGAGCGGGCGAACTGTCATTGGATATCTTTATAGTTGGCCCAAAAAATTTCGGCGGTAAATAAAAATACTTCGGTATCCTTATCTTTCCACGCCTCAGCGGGCAGACCTGCTTTGTGTAAGCAGCAGTAGGATAGAAATTCCTCTTTGCTCCAGCCGGTTTCGTCGGCTACCTGCGGCAAGAAACATCCCGAGGCCATCCCTTTTTTTATATATATTCCGTCGGTTCCAAGTCTAAGGCTGAGAGGATCATTAGTCTTTTTTAGTTTCGATAGAACGGATATTTCGATAGTGAGAAAATCAAACTCTTTGGTTGTGATGCGAATGGAGGCAAAACGCGGGTCCTCGGTCGCTGAGGATTTAGCCATCAGTGATACTAAAACTGCCAACGGGACATCGGAAGTAAACTGCCCGATACAGCCCCGCAGGTTTTCACCGGTTTTAAGAGTGACAAAACAACCTCTTTTTTCGACAAGTTCGGCATCGCCGACCTTAATCGACGGCAAAGGATTACCTTTTACAGATGCTTCGACACTGTCACGAGCAATCCTTAGTAATGTATTCTTTTGCTCATCATTCATAATCAGCCGCCGAAGGCATGTCCGGCTTTTTTCAAAATCCAGACGACTATCGCAAGTACCACTATTATAGTGATTGTGGCGAGATTAAAATACTTCTCAATAAACACACGAGCCTTTTTGCCGAATAGGTAAAATAGCAGCCCCTCCGAACCAAACCGCAGCGTTCTGAATACAAGACTGATAGCGACAAATTTGCCTATGGAAACTCCCGCCATTCCGCCAAGCCAGCTAAACAGCATATAAGGCACGGGTGTCAGTGCGGCGATTGATATCGCCCAGAAATCGTATTGCCTGTAATATGCCAGAGCCTGCTGGGCCTTGTCCCCAAGTGCCAGCGGGCCGAAGCTTATCCGTTCAAAAAACGCTATTACGTTCTCGCCACCAATCGCCAACCCCAACAAAAACGCGATAGTACCGCCAAAAACGGAAAAAAACGAGCATATCAAGCCGTATTTTAGCGCCTTTTTGGGTTTGCCCAGTGAAAGCCCAATGACCATAACATCTGCTGGTATTGGAATGCAGATAGGCTCGGTAATAGCCAAAATTATAAGAGCAAGCCAGCCGTACCGGCTATCTGCCCAGCCCAGCACCCAGTAGTACAACCTTTTGTGCCAGTGCCACCAGGGAATTTGTCTGTCAACCTGTTCGATTTCGATAGTTTTACCCTTTGTTTTTGAGAAAAAAACTTCTACCACAATAAATTGTAATTGCTATAATGTCAATAAAGTAACGGATTTGCATTTATGGTACAGCCGTCAACCTTCACAGAGCATACGCATCAGGAGCAGTTCCAAAAGCGGGATAACGGACTTGTTGTAAGAGCACCGGCAAAAATCAACCTGGTACTTCTTATCGGCCAAAAGCGTCCTGACAATTTCCACCAAGTCTGGTCTATTATGGCCAAAATAAACTGGTACGACGAAATTTTTATTGAGCCGGCACCAAAAACATCCCTTGTTTGTAATGGCTCATATTGGGCTCCACAGGGTAATGACAATCTTGTTTTGCGAGCTGCCGAACTGCTCGAACAGAAGACCTCCCGTAAATTAGCTGCCAAATTTACCCTGACAAAAAATATCCCGGCTGGTACGGGGCTGGGGTCAGCGAGCAGTGATGCGGCGGCAACTCTTATCGGCCTAAATAAAGCGTTTGACTTGAAACTCTCCGTGGAAGAATTGAGCGGCATGGCAGGACAATTAGGCAGCGACGTGGCGTTTTTCCTTGATAACTGGATGAGTGTTTGTACCGGAAAGGGTGAAAAAATATCACCTGTAGCCGAGAAAAAACAGTTTGTTGCCATGCTGGCAGTTCCAGACGTAAGTGTTTCTACCAAAGAGGTTTATGAGAATTTTAAGCCGGATGTGGAAAAGTATCATAATCTCCACGATAAACTCTGTGAACTGATAGAACAAAATAAGCTTGATTTTCAAGATAAATTATGCACAAATATGTTAGAGCAAAGTTGTTTTGATCTGCACTCGCAACTTGCCGGATTAAAGGCTGAACTTGAATCACTGACGGGGGATAGGTGGCGCCTTTCGGGTAGCGGTTCGGCAATGTACGCTATTATAACTTATCTGAGCGCCGATTTTTATCGAAAGATATCGGCGGATCGCTGCAGTCTTCATTTGATACGCAGCAATCTTTGGTAACTTTTTAGCGAGGCAGAGAATATGGAAATCAGCGAAGTAAGAGTCAAGTTGATCAACAACAAAGACGACAGGTTGAAAGCATTTTGCTCGATCACGATGGACAACGAATTTGTCATTCGCGACATCAAGATCATCGAAGGAACAAATGGCTATTTCGTAGCCATGCCCTCACGCAAGATGAGCGACCACTGCGAAAAATGCGGCGGCAAAAATCATCTCCGTGCAAGGTTTTGTAATAACTGCGGCGCAAAGCTTTCCGAGGAACGAATCAGGAAAGACTTTAGAGGAAGGATGAAACTGCATGCCGATATTGCCCATCCTATCAACGCCGAATGCAGACAGAAAATTCAGGAAAAAGTCAGCACCGCTTTTAAAGATGAGCTGGAAAAATCCAAACAGCCGGGCTATAAGCCGGTAGAGTTTGATGAGCCTGAAGATGATGAAATTCCTGAGATCGTATAATTAGGGGTGAAAATGAAAATGGGGATTAAAACTAAGGGATATTCGCTAACTTAAGCGGCTGATTGCACTTAGGCGGTCAAATCCTCAAGTACCTTGTCCAGGGCCTCGTCAAGCCGGTCGCTTATGTCGTAGCTTCCCTGTGAAATGCGTTTGCGAACATCAAGGACTTTATCCTTCCGAACCTCCGGCAACGTCGCGATTTTCTTAAGTACCTGCCCAATCGGGGTGTTATTGATGTTTTCAAGGATATGCTCCATTACCATATCATCATCAAGCGAAACATCATTTTGCGTCGGATCATAGAGATTTTCAGGTTGAGAATCGTGTTTTGCCATTTTCAAAGCGTTTCCTGTTCGCTGGCCCTGCGATCTTTATCAATCCGTTGTTTTGACCGAGGGCTTATACCCACTATATATTGTATGTCTCATATTCCGTTTGAGACACTTGTCCGTGTTTACAGTGTTGATATCGACAAGGATTACAGGTGAACTTTAATAATATTTTGGATTTTTGTAACCATTTGCGGCGGCTGGGTTTACGCCCTATAATGTTTACAAAGGCCCTTTTCAATATCATTAACAGGGCTTTTTTTACGGTGGGCGGATGATTATGGGTCGTCAAAATAGGCAAGGCCGATAACACACAATATATAGTGGTAAGTCTGAGAAAAAATTTATAAAAAGAGCGTATTTTTCCGTGTCCGTTCGTTTTTCTCCGTTTCCAGCCGTTTTTTTTCGTTTTATTTCGGGTTTTGCTGTGCAAAATTGTTCTTGGTTTGTGGCTGGTCGTTCGTGGTTGGGGCGGCAGGTTCAGGATAAGTTTTGGTTGAAAAATGGGGGGAAGGGGGATATATTGGTCAGGTCTGGCAGGGGTTTTGCGGACTTTAAAATAAAAGAACCGTAGTATCGTGGGTTACACGCGCTACGGTGGTCGCCATTAGGCGGTGCCTACGAATTTTTCGTCTTGTTGTGAAAAACTCTCATGGCACGGATTAGTTACAATATAAGAAAAGTATCTTATATAAACCGAATAGTCAAGAAAATTTAAACTTTTTTGAGGGAAAAAATGAGAACATTAGGGCTGGACATCGGGTCAAATTCAGTGGGATCGGCGTGGGTAGATACAGAAGCAAAAACAATCAAATTAGGGGTTAGTGTATTTCCGGCAGGTGTTGAAAGTTCCACTGATAAACGTGGAGAGCCTAAGAATCAGGCACGCCGTTCGCAAAGACAGCAAAGGCGATCTATTAAAAGACGAGCAGAACTTAAAAGACGGCTTTGTCAATATCTTATCAAAAAGGGGTGGATGCCGACTGAAAAAGAAAGACTCCAAAAATGGAAAATGCTTAATCCATGGTTTCTTCGCCGTGACGCTGTGCGCGAAGAGCTAAAAACAGATAATTTTTTCAATGCTTGTGAAAAGTTTGGCCGGATATTATTGCACCTTGCGCAGAGGCGAGGAGCATGGTGGTTTGACGAAGAATCAGAAGATATTGAAGATAACAAAAAGAAGAAAAAAAACCCATCACAAATACTCGGAACAGTCGAGTACACCAAAAGAATAATGGAAGAAAAAGATGCTCAGACTTTCGGCGAACTTATAGCAATAGAGTATGAGAACAGGGAAACTATCACAGCAAACCAAAAAAGGAGAAATGACAGAGTTAGAAATAGGGCCAATGCTTTTGGCGAGAAAGAATCTGAATTTGTTGCCGACAGACATATAATACTTGCGGAATTTTTGAAAATCTGGGAGACACAAAAACGATTTGAGGGAGAGCTGACGAAACAACTAACGGATAAGGTAAGAGAAGAAATTTACAATCCGCAAAAAACTGATACATGGAGATGCAAAGGTGTCTTGTTTAGTCAAAGAAAAGCATATTGGGATTTGGGCACGCTTGGAAGATGTGATTTAGAGCCAACAGATGAAAAATGCCCGAAGGCGGATATGTACGCACAAGAGTTTCTTGTGCGTACAAGCGTAAATAATATCCGTATTACTCCGCCAGCAGAGCCAACCAGAAAGCTGTGCGACGATGAAAGAAACAGGGTAATAGAAGCTGTCAGAAAACAAAAGACCGCATCTGAACGTACGATAAGAAAAGCTCTTAAGATAGATAAAGGAGAAAATAAAACACTTTACACACTTAATACGGATGGGGATAAATTTACCGTAAATGGTGACTGGTTTTCTTCTCAAATTGTTTGTGATGTTTTTGGTGAAGATGTTTGGGGGGCATTTGACAACGGTATAAAAGAATCTGTGAACAGTGCGATTTTAAAGTTTGACCCTAATGAAGAAGCTGACAAAAATAAGTTGGGTGCAGGCTGTAAAAAATGGTGGGGTCTAGATGACGAGCAAACCAAAAATTTTATTGCTATATGGGAAAAGAGGCCGAAAAAAGACAGCAGGGTAAATCTTTCAAGAAAAGCTATTAAAAATCTGTTGCCATATTTACGAGACGGCTGGAGTGTAACCGAGGCAAGGGATATGTATGCCGAAGATGCCTCAAACGGCATTGATGATTTAACAAGAAAACGGTACTCAACAAAAGATTTTGCTGTCAGCAAACAAATCCGACAGTTTCAGGAAAAACATCCAGACCTATTGCCACCAGTATCAGAAGGCATTTCAAATCCGGTTGTGAGAAAAAGTATCCACGAAGTTAGAAGACATTTGATGGAACATATAAAAAGATATGGAAAACCGGATAGAGTAGTGATAGAGCTTGCCAGAGAAGCAAGACAGAGCGAAAAAGTCATCGCAAAAAAAATACAGAAGAACAAAGCTATTGAAGCCCTTAAAAAAGAAATAATTGAAACGCATAATCTCGATGCTCCAGATATCACAAGTACACAAAGAGAGAGTGCTATAAAGCGAATAAGATTATGCCGCCAACAAAGATATGTTTGTGCTTATTCCGGATTGAACGATGAAAAAGAGAAATATGCTTGCGCATATTCCGGAAAACCAATAACCGAAGCACAGGCCGCTGACGGAAGCGGTTTTGAGATTGACCACATTGTGCCAAGAAGCAGGGGCGGAGATAATGGTATGAGCAATCTGGTTTTATGTTACTCTACGGCTAATCAGGGCAAAAAAGACGGGACACCAATTGATTGGCTAAACGAAGAGGATTTTGGGCATTTAGAGCTAAGATTCAAACATCTAAAGGGGAGCGAAAAAGCGCCTTCGGCCATAACAAAGGATAATGTTGATATGGTCGATAAGACAAAGTGGAAAAATCTCCATCGAAGAACACCCAAAGAAGGCTTTACCGAAGAACAACTTCGCTCCTGCGCTTACGCAGCAACCCAAACAACGGATTGGATAAATAAAGTTCTATATGGTAATGAAGATAGAAGCAAAAGATATGTTTTTGCATCGAACGGCAATTACACCGGGATACTTAGAAGAGACTGGGGATTATTTTTTGGCGAAGATGGCGATAGGAGTGAAAAAGGGCGAAAACTTAGAGGCGACCACCGACATCACGCTGTCGATGCTGCGGTAATAGCCATGACGAGCCAACAATGTCTGTCTAAAATTAAACAATCTTTTGTCGATTTTGAAGAGCAAAAAGAAAATAAAAATGTTAAGCCAGACTGGAAAACTGTTGAAGAACCCTGGGAAGGATTTAGCGAACAGATTAGCGAAGAATATAAAAAATTGAAAGTATCACACAGGGCTTACAGTAAACGAATTGCGGGTTATCTGCATAAAGATACCATTTATGGTCCGGCTGTAATTTATGAGAGGCATCAAAAGGATGATGAGAAAACTGGTATTAAAAAAGGTGATATAAAAACAGACAAAGATGGAAATCCTGTAATAAAAGAGGGAATGTATATAAAAAATATCTCTGCGATAGGAATAAAGCAAAACCATTTGCGTATGCCGGACGACTGGGATAAACTGAAAAAAGAATACAAAAACGCAACCACAAAACAGCAGAGAAAAGCAAAAAGAAAAGACATGCTGGCTCTTGAAGAGGTACCGCCAGCAAAATCAGGGATTGTCAGGGATATTGAATTAAGAGATAAAATACGTGATTGGCTCAAGGATCATGATTTTGAAGATATGGCACAAGCAAAAGCATATATTAAAGAAAATGGGCTTGTCATAAATGGAACTCCTGTTAGGAAAGTCAGACTGTTATGGAAATTGAATGAGGTTGCAAAAATACAAAGAAAACAGTTTAACTTTGAAGCAGGAAAAACCGTGGCAAATAATAAATATAAATCGTTGCGCATTTACCAAAAACAAAATAACCATCACATAGAAATACGAGAAAAGAAAAACAAAAAAGGTGAAGTAAAATGGACAGGGGATGTTATAACGAATTTTGATGCTGCAAAACGTGTAAGAGTCAAGCCGCCCAAACTAAAACCTCAAGGTTGGGCACCGCCATCTGCGGTAAATAGAGAAGAAACCAAAGATGGTAAATTTGTAATGTCCCTTTCAAAAGGTGAGGTTGTTCACATGAGATATGCTGAAACACAAGAAACTAATTATTTTGTTGTGTTTAAAATAGACCCCAGCAAAGCTATTCATTTTACATTACATACAGATGCAAATCCCGCAAGCAGTAAGAACAAAAGTGAAAAACTCCGAGAAGATATTTCGTTAGTGCCGGATGATTTACGCAAAAATGTTATATTTAATGAAAATGGCATCCCAGAAAAGGTGAAAATTTCGCCGCTTGGTCAAGTAAAACTATTGGTAAATGATTGATCAATTTTTGGAGGGAGTAAATGATAAAGAGGATAGTAGAGATATCTCAGAATGCTTGTCGGTTGTCGGTGAAGTATGGGCAGCTTATTATCAAGCAGGATGGGGTCGAGGTATCGAAAATACCGTGTGAAGATATCGGGGTGCTGCTTGTTGATAATCCGGCTGTGAGTTATACGCACAGCGTTTTCACGGAATTGCTGAAATATGGGGCGGGGGTGGTTTTTTGCGGGGCTGACCATCACCCAGCGGGAATGTTAACACCTGTTGATTCGCATAGTACGCAGACGGAACGGCACCGGTATCAGATAGAAGCGAAAGAGCCGTTAAAAAAACGGCTATGGCAGCAGATAATCAAGGCCAAGATCAGGCATCAGGCGAAAGTATTGGGCAGTGACAGCGCGGCATATCAGGGACTGATGGCATTGCAGACAAAAGTAAGAAGCGGCGACCCTGATAATATCCAGGCGCAGGCCAGCAGAAAGTTCTGGCCGTGTTTTATGCAACACGAAAAATTCAAACGTGATTTTGACGGGGGGGCGCCGAATAATCTTTTGAATTATGGATATATGGTGATGCGTGCGGCAGTGGCTCGGGCGATATGCTCGGCTGGGCTATTGCCGAGTTTGGGTTTGCATCATCGAAACAGGTATAATTCATTTTGTCTTGCCGATGACCTGCACGAACCGTTTCGGGGATTTGTGGAGGCGAAGGTGCGTGACATTTGTTCGAGGCATGGAGCTGTTGAGGAATTAGGGCAGGATGTTAAGGCGGAGCTGCTTTCAGTATTGTATGATGAAGTAGCGATAGCGGAATATAAGGGGCCGCTGATGGTGGGCCTGCATCGAACGGCGGCGTCGCTGGTGCGATGTTACAGCGGAGAAGCCAAGCGGCTGGATTTGCCGGAAATATGAACTTGAGCGGGTATAGAGCGGTGTGGATATTTGCGATGTTCGATCTACCAACGGATACGAAAAAAGCTCGCAAAGACTATACCTATTTTCGTAAGAATCTGTTGAAGAACGGGTTCAGTATGGTACAATATTCAGTGTATGTGAGGCACTGTGCCAGCGAGGAAAACGCGGATGTTCATTACAATAGGGTTAAAAATTTTCTGCCGCCGGATGGTGAGGTTCGGTTGGTTACTGTTACTGATAAACAGTTTGCACGGATGCAGATATTCTGGGGAAAAATGCGCAAACCCACGCCGGAAGCACCACGGCAGCTCGAATTATTCTGACCTATTTTTTGCACAATGTCTTGCCCCTGCGGAGCTTAGGAACGGAGTATTGTAACTAATCCGTGCCTGAGAGCAAGCCACAACAATCGTATCAATATGACGACCGAGGACATGATTGTAACTAATCCGTGCCTGAGAGCAAGCCACAACAAGCGAATGGTCGAAACCGTTCGCCGGACATTGTAACTAATCCGTGCCTGAGAGCAAGCCACAACTTAATCGCATGTCTCACCAACACAGAAACCATTGTAACTAATCCGTGCCTGAGAGCAAGCCACAACACACGGTCAAGTCCGGCCTGTGCGATTGAGATTGTAACTAATCCGTGCCTGAGAGCAAGCCACAACTGTGATTTGTGGATGAAATAATCCGAATTATTGTAACTAATCCGTGCCTGAGAGCAAGCCACAACCCCGCAGCCCATTTTATGGGCAAGGGGGCTATTGTAACTAATCCGTGCCTGAGAGCAAGCCACAACACCGCGATCGCGTCGATCTCGTCGTCTTTGATTGTAACTAATCCGTGCCTGAGAGCAAGCCACAACACGTGGCAGGGTGGATGTAACCAGCCCATAATTGTAACTAATCCGTGCCTG
>JAQURJ010000019.1 GCA_028715705.1 Phycisphaerae bacterium
GTTAACTATAACGACTTATGCTGCGCTGCAATTGATGCCTGGCAGAATGTTGCTCTTGATCATGAAATTATCAAATCTGTTTGCAGAGCTTCTTATGTAGAGCGCAATAATTAAATACAATTGGTATTACTCGGCCTCTTAAATTTCTGCCTGCTATCAGCATATCTCTCTGTCCAGCCTACAGTTAGGCTAAAACAAATGCCGAAAAATATAAAAGTTGATACTTTTTGAAAAATAGCGGCACTGACAAAGAACGGGAAAAAATTGTTTTTTTGCAATAAATGGGTTTGGGAAACGTCTTTAAGTATAGAAAAAGTCAATATATAGATGAGTGAATCCGGAATAGACAAACTAATACGGGGCTGTCAGAAGGGCGACCGAGAGGCTTTCGGAACGCTTGTGGAAATGTATTCGGGGCGATGCTTCGGATATTTTTACCGGCTGAGCGGTCAGCGAGAAATAAGCGAGGATTTACTTAGTGAGCTCTTTGTCAAGTTAGTGGAAAAGATCCAGCTCTACAGGGGACCGAGTTTCGAGCCGTGGCTTTTCACGATTGCGGCGAATGTATGGCACGATTACCTGCGCGGCAAGCAAAAGCGGCAGAAAGTGCTTGAAGCGGCTGTGAAGGATGCCGATGAGCTGGTCGTGGAGAATCGGGACGATGACGAGCGGATCGATACGCTGCAAAAGGCGCTTGGTATGGTCGATGATCAGACGCGGGAGCTGATGGTGATGCGGTTTTCGGGTCAGATGAGCTTTAAGGAAATAAGCGAGGCTCGCGGTGAACCGATCGGAACGACGCTGTCGAAAGTACACAGGGGATTGAAAAAATTGAGGGAAATAATAAATGCACAAAGATAAATCCGAAACACGAATATCGAAATCCGAGACAAATTCAAATTACCAAAAGTTTAATGTCAAAAACAAACAGCCAGAAAATTAGACACGGATTAACACGGTTAAAGAAGTTAGAAATTAGAGATAAAATCAATATGCGAAATGATGAAAATATAAACGAATTAGCTGGCAAATTCTTTGACGGGCAAGCCCGCGAGAAATTTATCGATAATCACGAAAAAATCGAGCGGATGTGGGCGGCAGGAGATGCTGATATTACGCCGCAGGCGATCGAGCGGGTAAAAGCGGCTGTGAATCGAGAATTGACACGTCGGAGATATGCAGCGAGGGTGCGGCGATTTGCCGTGGCTGCGGCTGTGGTGATGATAGCGGGGGCAGGTTTGCTTTTGATGGTGACGCGGCCAAGCGCAGTTGAACCGGCGCCGGTGACTGTTGCAAATATATGGGAAAGCGAATCAATCGCCGAGGATGAGAATATCGCTGCTTTTGCCGATGAGATAGCGGCAATCGAAAATGAACTTGCGGCTGTACGGCTAGGCGAGCAGAACGAGTTTGACGAATATAGTTACGTAACCAAACTTGAGTTAGAACTGATCGAAGAAGAAAACATATTCTGGAAAGGGTAGAACTATGAAGAATTTAGCGAAAATATTGTTGGTGGTGGCAATGGGGCTGTTGGTATTGAGTACGGCGCCCAGTTACGGAGCTGAGGATGAGAATATCTGGACGGAAGATGGGGTCGGCACAAAATCGCAGGATGGCCCGCGAGGCGGAGAGATGATGCGCGAGCGGATTGAAAAACGGCTTGACGAACTTGCCAAAACGGACCCGCAACGAGCCGAGGAATTAAAAAAGATGCTTCAGGACGATCCGCAGGCATTTCGTCAGGAAATGCAGAAGATGCGGGGTGATGGACCTATGCAGGAAGAGCGAATGGGTGAACGGTTTGGAAATAGAAGGCTGCAAATGCAGGGACACGAGGGCAAAGACGGAATGGGTCCGAAAATGGCGCCGAGAGAAGATTTGAAGGAACGGCATAAGGAGTTTATTGAGTGGCTCGGCAAGAATTATCCTGATGAGGCGGCAAAGCTGGAGGCCCTTAAAGGTAATCAGCAGGCGTATATGAGGACAACCATGCTGATGGCAAAAAAATACGGGCGCGTGATGCGGGCATCGGAGGATGATCCTGAACTAGCGGCTGTGCTGAAATCTGAAATTGAGCTTAAAGATAAACGCAATGAGATCATCCGCAAGATACGCTCGACAACCGATGAAGCACAGATAGCCGAATTGACCGAAGAACTAACCGGTGTTGTCAGCGAGCAGTATGACCTTATCGTGAAGCAAAAGGAGCTGGCTTATAAGAATCTCGAAAAGCAGCTGAGCGAATTGCAGGGGCGCGTGAAAGAGAGCAAGGGACAGGTTGAAAAGTTGAACGATCCCGATGTGAAAAGCAAGAATGTCAAGAGTCGGGTCGAAGAACTTATCAACAAAAGTGAGAGGATAAACTGGAACTGAACGTAGGTGCATAAAATAAGAGCATAAATGCACATAAGGGCCTCGTTTTGAGGCTCTTTTTTTATTTTAGTGGGATTTCATCTGCTCATAAGTGGTAGCGGTTTTGAGGGTTCGTTTTTCTTTGTATGTGAGACTTTTTATGCCGTGATCGTGGACCTTCTGGAGGATTCGGTCAACTTCGGCCTGAAGCTGCTGCTCTTTATGCATCTTTTTCTCCCACAAACTCTCGCGGGATTTTAGCCTTAATCTACCCAATAGCGGCTGGGAGAAGATGTAAATAAGGGCCACTGCAATACCGCTAAGATGTGCCACCTCCCCTCCTGTGTTATAGTTTTGTATAATTTTGATAACGGACCACACAGCCAGAATAATCGCTAAAGTACGGATTGCAACAGGAAAAACTCCCCATATATAAACGCGAACATGAGGAAAATAGATCGCACATGCGGTGAGTATGCCAAGCAACGCTCCTGACGCGCCAACCATAGAACCGACACCAAGAACGCCCATAAGTGCAAAAAGTGAGTAAGCTATGCCTCCAACCGACCCTGCAAAAAGATAAAAAACAAGAAAGCGTTTTGAACCCCATGTGCGTTCAAGCAAAGGCCCAAGAAAGAACAGCATCAGCATATTGCCGAAAAGATGCCAGAAATCAGCGTGCAGAAATTGGTAGGTGATGATCCGCCATGGCTGGGCAGCCATTGCGAGATTAGCTGGAAAGACGGAAAACCAATAAAAGATAACGTCTTTTGCCCTGGGGGATACGGTTAATAGGAAAACGGCTATATTAATGATTAGCAGCCATTTTACCGCGGGAGTGATATGGCCGAATGATATGCGTCCAAACGGTCTTTCGCGATACGATGAGTGGTAATCGTCCTGTGTGTAATGTCTGTCGTAAAGGCCCATTTTTAGTTCGTAGTTATTAGTTAGTTGTTCGTAGTTAGTTAAAAAATCGGTTATTTAGTCTTATATATTGAACCAAAAAGAGATTTGTTTGGCAAGAAAGGAAAAACCGGTAATTTTCTTCAACTTTTCAGAAGAGTTTTGTTTTTCATCCGGGGGAAAATTGCCATTAAAGCCAGGCCGGAAATAAACATCGCGATGCTGATAAGCTGAGAGACAGTCAAACCGCCGTATTCAAAGGGGTTATCGTCGCGGACAAATTCAATTAAAAACCGGGTAACTGAGTACAGTATCAGCATAAGGGCGAAGGTTGTGCCGGATTTTGAGGGGATGGTGTTTTTGCCAAGTTCTTCGTGCTTTCGCCCTGTTTTCCAGAATGCAAAGAGGACAAGGCACCAACCAGCTGCTATGGCGGAATCGTAAAGCTGGGTCGGATGGACTTTCATGCAGCGGTATGGGCCGGTTGTTACGGCTTGCTGCTGGTCGGCTGTGAGTTCGTCACGGTCTTTTAGGATTTTGTATGTATCGCCGTCGCTTTCTTCGTAGTCGTAGTAATCTGATGGAAGGTGAAAATAAGGCGATTGGCGGCCACGCTGCGGGTCGGGGGCTATCTGGCTCCTATATGCAAGCGAACCATAGGGAAACTGAACGCCCCAGGCCACATCCGTTGGTTTGCCATAGCAGCAGCCGTTAAGGATGCAGCCGATACGTCCAAAAACAAGGGCAGCCATAAGGCCAATAGCGAGGATATCCATATACCGACGGACTGGCAGCTTGTACCGGATGAGATAATAAAAAATGACTATCATAGCCAGCACCACACCGCCGAGCTGTTCCAGTCCGCCCTTCCAGACCGCAAACACTTCGAACGGACGGCCTTTGAAGCTATCAAAGTAATGAATGACGTAAAAAAGTCTCGCCCCGATTACACCGGCTATGAGGGCATAGATGCCTGCATTGGTGACGATGTTGGGGTCAACTTTGATGTTCTTTCCCAGACGGCGTATTATAGTAAGAGCAACGAGAAAACCAATAACCAGCATCAAGCCATAGCTTTTTATGGTCGCGTGAATGAACGGGATTTCAAAAATTTCTGGATGCACCTAAATTAAGATACCACCGTAAAAAGTGTTGTTTAAGCGGCGACATGGAGGGGTGGTAATTCTCCATATCGCTGCAAGTACGCTGTAATTTCTGTTTTGCGGCCTATATAGACACCTTGGATCGTCATTCGAGACCTCAAAATCGCATGGAACACCGCCGGGGCCCCGCGAACCCGCAGCTGTCTCAAGCCAGTCTTTCGCTTCAGACCGCTGTTGGTACCCTCGATGCCGCCGCGAATTTCGTAGCGTTGCCGGAACACTTCCGTAGTTTCCTCTCGCCGTCGAGAGGCAAGCCGCGTTTGTTGAGGGTCAACTAATTTTCGCATAATCACTCCAAGTCATTGACATATAATGAGTTATATTATATGTCGCCGACCGTGCCTGTCAACCTTAAATTTCGTATAAGTCCACTATTTTTCAGTTATTTATGGAGTTTTCCACCAATGACGCACTTTTGACGGCGGCATCTTACATTAAGTATCTTGCCGGTTTTCAATCTGCAAACCGTATGTTCAATCGGTTATTCGAAAAAGAGGCATCCTCGTTTATCATAGTTGTTGACCCCTTATAGCACAAAATAAATTCACGAAATTATTGGGAATTGTTCAACATTATACTGCTCCCAATTAACAAATCGCTGGAATTTGGCAGTATTTAGGTGGTTTGTTAATTGGGAGCAGTATAACCTATCACAGGACAAGACAGTGGGTTTTATTTTTTCATTTTAATTTTTGATATCGGCCTAAGCCGCACGGCACAGCACGCGGTACAACGGATTTACACGCCTATGCACGGAATAAAACGAAAAAAAACGAAAAAAACCCGCTTGTAAGCCGCCCGGAAAACGTGTAAAAAATCATAAATTAAAGGGCCAAAATTATGAGCAAGAAAGTCTTAGTTCCCATAGCCGACGGCACCGAAGAGATCGAAGCAGCCTGTATAATCGATACTCTCCGCCGCGCAGACACAGACGTAACCGTAGCATCTATACATACTTATAAACAAGTAACCGCAAGCAGCGGCCTCAAAATAACAGCCGACTGTCTTATCGATGAATGCAAGGACAGCACCTACGACCTCATCGCCCTGCCCGGCGGGATGCCCGGTGCCGAACACCTCAGCCGATGCCAACTGCTTATCACAATGCTAAAGCGGCAAAAGACCGCAAATCGTTTATACGCCGCCATTTGCGCCTCACCCGCTGTCGTGCTCGCACCGCACGGCTTACTCGACGACGTCAAGGCAACCTGCTACCCATCAATGTTGGACAAACTCAACTCCCCCTCAAAAGACAAAGTGGTTGTCGATCAAAACTGCATTACCAGCCAGGGACCTGCAACCGCTATCTTGTTTGCTATTAAGCTCTTAGAACTTCTTTACGACAAACAAATCGCCGACAAAATAGCCAAAGCCATGCTCATTTAGTTCAACAATTTAGATTGTACAAAATATCACGGTGTGTTAGACTCTCGGTATTAATGTTATTGGGGGGTTTGATATGTTTGGTAAGAAAATTCCGCTGTTCAACCTTTTCGGCTTCAAGGTCCAAATCGACGTCAGTTGGTTTATCCTCGCTATCCTGATTACGTGGTCACTGGCAAAAGGGGTTTTTCCGCACTTTTTCGAGGGTTTTTCCAATGTCACCTACTGGTGGATGGGCGCAGCCGGAGCCGTGGGCCTGTTCGTTTCGATAGTATTTCACGAATTTTGTCACTCCATTGTCGCAAGGCAATATGGGTTGCCAATGAAAGGAATAACGCTGTTCATTTTCGGCGGCGTAGCCGAGATGGAAACCGAACCGGAAAGTCCAAAGGTCGAGTTTCTGATGGCTGCGGCTGGGCCGGTTTCGAGCATGCTGCTGGCTGGAATTTTGTTTGTGACATACTATGTGACGAAAACTGTATTCGCCAAGCCTGCCAGTTCGGTTATCGTCTATCTTGCGGGGCTGAACCTTCTCCTTGCGGCATTCAATCTGATACCGGCTTTCCCGCTGGACGGCGGCAGGATACTGCGGTCGATACTGTGGGGAGTCAAGCATAATCTGCAATGGGCCACGCGGGTTGCTTCAATGTTAGGCAACGGATTCGGCATATTTTTAATAGTTATGGGGATATTCAGTTTCATAAGAGGGAATTTTGTCGGGGGGCTGTGGTGGTTTCTGATCGGTATGTTCATTAAATCCGCATCGCAAATATCGTACCGGCAGGTAGTCGTCCGTCATGTGCTTGCCGGCGAACATGTGCGTCGCTTCATGCGCGACGACCCCGTGACAGTATCGCCAGCAATAGCGATAAGCGAACTGGTCGAGGATTATTTTTATAAGTATCATTACAAAATGTTTCCGGTTGTACAGGGTGACAGGCTAATCGGATGTATAACATCTCGGCATATCAAGCAACTGTCCCGTGATGAATGGGAACAAACTTCAACTCAAAGATTGACCGAACAGTGTACGGACGAAAATACTGTTTCGCCGGATACGGAGGCGATTGATGCGCTTGCACTGATGAACCGCACCGGCAACAGCCGATTGTTGGTAGTTGATGGCGACCGGCTGGTCGGTATAGTGACATTAAAAGACCTGCTCAAATTTCTTGCGATGAAAATCGACCTCGAAGGCGAAAAATAGACAGTCGTTTAGTGCGCCAGCACATCCAAGAGTTCATCGAGACTTGTGGGGATGTTTTCTTCCTGCCGCCAGTTTAGCAATACCCCGTTTTCTATGACGACAACCAGCGGCGTTGCGAAATACCATATCTTTCCCCCGTCAAGCCTGCCGCGCATGCAAAGAGTATCACCAATGATATCATCATCCTTGCCGCCGTACGGCGGAGCCTCCACAAAAGCAATTCGCATCGAATCCTCGTTGCCGGTAAGCTGTTCGCACATTTGCTTGTAATAAGGTATTGCTTCACGGCATTCGGGACAGTCGAAATGATACAGAAACACAACGGAAATCCCCTCGGAAAACTCACCGGCAATATCTATCGCGTCAAGCATATTCCAGTTTTGTCCCAACTGCCAGCTTTCCGGTTTTACAACTACATATTTTTCGGTTTTGTCCGGCGGTTTGTTGAAGAACAGAATCGGTTCGCCGATCGCTATAATTAACAATGTCACTGCCGCTACGCTCAGGAAGTGATGTTTGCTCGGCCAGGGCGAACCAAGCAGCTTTTCGCCTTTGGGACGAAAAATAAGCAGCAACAGAAAAAACGGAATATCAATAGCAAACAGAGTCACTCGCGGGTCAACTTGCACCTGCCCGAAACAGCCGCATGTTTCTGCTCCAATCCAAACTTTTTGCAGCGTAACAAATATGAATCCTAAATATGCGAGCGTTCCCACAAGCCAGGCGGCCTTACGGAACAATCCGCTGACAAGCCATATGCCCAAACCAAATTCAAGCGGTATCTGGATGAGGAAAAACTCCCACGATTCCCAGAAACCCTTAACAAGTATCGGAACGGTCAGAATCTGGTGAGCCTTGAGTATCGAGGCTATGATGAGCAAAAGCCCAGCCGCCGTCATCACGATTCTATTACCTTTTTTTATGACAGTGTTGTTCATTTTATGTTCCTTGTGTTAATTCCAATTCTTCGTTTTCGCCCTGTATTTGTTCGAGGTGCATTTCGAAGCGGTCAAGGCATTTGTCCGCCTCATCGTATTTATTGGCAGTGTTGCGTATATGGCTGCCGAGCGTATCCCAATTGGACACAAACGAGGCGAAATCGGCGTTAAGCTTCTTTAGATTCTGACGAATTTGCGCGGCTTGTTTTTCTATCTTCATTCCGTGCAGCCCCATCACAACCGTCATCAGATAGGCATACAAAAGATTCGGACTGACCGGTATCACCTTTTTTTCCAAAGCATATTCGAGAACATCCTTTGCGTCACCGTCATATTTAACAACCGCTTCATAATAGACGTTCTCGGCTGGTATGTACATCATAGCGAAATCAAGTGTCCCCTCGGCGGGCCTGATATAGCTGTCTGCTATTTTATCAACGTGGATCATTACGTCTTTGTGAAACTGCTTTCGCAATTTCGCTCTTTCATCATCATTAGCTGCCGCGACCATTCTTTCAAAACCGGGCAAAGGGAATTTTGCGTCGATGGGAACCGAGTAGCCGCCCATCTGCACGAGAGCGTCAACTATCCGGCCATCTTTGAAAGCGTACTGCAATTGAAAACTATCGCCGGGCAAAATATTCTCTAACAGATTTTTTAAAGACCATTCCCCCATCTGGCCGCGAAGCTTGGGGCTGCTGAGAATATCCTGCAATCGCCGCACCTCGCTTCCCACAGTGAGCATCTGCTTGTTTGTCCCCTGCAATTCGCCGATCTGATTGTTAAGGATACTGAGAACTTTCTGGCTTGCTTGCAGGGATTGGCTAAGGTTATTTTGCCCATCCTGCAAAGACTTGTGGAGTGTTTCCCTTGTAGAATCCTGGGAACTTCTAAGGGCTTCGATCTGCTGATGCAGCGCGGCAATAGCCGCTGCCTGACCAGCGATCTGCTCACGGCTGTTGAACCCGCTGATAAGCAGCCAAACAACCGCTCCCAGCACCGCCAGTACCAAAATCGTTATTATTACGCTCAATATTATCAGCATACTTTTTTCCTTTTGGGGTATTATAAAGCTCTTGCCCTTGACAGTCAAAGATAACACCATTATCTTTATAATAAGTTGTTTGTTAGTAAGCTGGCAAAATGTCTCAAATCGAAGCCATAATATTTGACTGGGGCGGGGTTTTGATCGATAACCCTGCCCAGGATTTGATCAACTACTGTGCTAACGCACTGGGCGTTTCGCCGCAGGATTATAAAAAAGCCCAATTACGAGTCGAACCGGCTTTTACGGCTGGGACGATATCAGAGAAAAATTTCTGGCGGAAAATCTGCTCCGAGTTAGCCGTTAACACTCCGCAAACAAATTCGTTGTGGTATGAGGCCTTCAAATCCGTTTACCGCCCAAGACAAGAGATGTTCGACCTTGCCGGGCGGCTGAAGAACAGCGGGTTTAAAACCGCCCTGCTTACAAACACCGAAATGCCCTCAATGAAATTCTTTATGGAGCAAACCTATACCGCCTTTACCGCTCTGACCTTCTCCTGTGCCGAAAATGTCTCCAAACCCAACCCGTCTATTTACAAAATTACCCTCGAAAAACTCAATTGCCCTGCCGAATCCGCTGTTTTCATCGATGATCGACCCGATTTTATCGAAGGCGCCAAGGCTGTCCGCCTCAAGTGCATTCTTTATAGGACATTCGACCTTCTTATTAAAGACCTTAATGACTGCGGGATTCAAACCAAAATTTCCTGAATTTTTCTATGAATTTTCACCTTATAGTTGCTTGACCAATTGCCGCCGAAACAGTATTATTAGCCTGAACAACTTTGCGGAGTGACCCGTATTGTTCAGTGTTTAATAGTTAGTGAAAAAGGACTAACGGGGATGCCTGATATATATTGGGCATTGTAAGAGCCTGTTTAGACAGGAGTTATGTTCCAAAAACATTTCTCCGCCTGGTAAAGCGGCTTTGTAGTTTTAGGCCCCCGGACGGAAAATGAGAGTGAAAAACGAAGTTTTTGAAAAGAATTTGTTAACTGAAAGTCTAATTTGGAAGTTTTGATGCTGATCTGTGAAAAAGATATACAAAAATCACCGCCCAACGGATAATTGTTGCGGCTTTTGTTTCACATTTTAGCGAAAAGGATTTCGTTAATTCACTTGGCACTTGCGAACTTTTCCTGTCTTAAGACCCTGTTGTCTAAGTATTTAAGCATCTTTTGAAAGGAAAAGGAAATATGGAGTTTATATTAAGTGCTGTGGAAATACCTGTGGGATTAATCCCGCTAATCACGTTTATACTGGGGGGGTGTCTTGTCGCAATTTTCTATCAGGTTGCCATCAAGAATAAAACCAAAAGAACCAAAACCAGCCTCGATAAACAGATCGAAGACGCAAAAAAAGAGTCGGAAAACATCATAAAATCCGCACGGCTTGACGCCGCTGGCGAAACCCTAAAAAAGAAAGAGGAATTCACAGAGGAAGCCAACCATATCCGTGCAGAACTTCGAGAGATAGAATTGCGGCTGACAAAACGCGAGGATATACTTGACCGTCAGGCTGAGCAGATGCAGCAGCGGGAAAATGAAATAAAACAGCAGCTAAACGAGATCAATCGTCGCAAGGAAAATCTCAGTAACCAGGAAAAGCAAATTTCGGCAACTTTGGGCCAGCAGAAAAATCAATTATTAAAAATCACTGGGATGAATTCCGACGAGGCACGGGAATTGCTCCTCAAACGTCTCGAAGACGAGTGCGAACATGAAATGTCGGTACTGATCCAGAGAAAATTGGATGAAACCAAAGAGACCGTGGATGAAAAATCACGCGAGATAATCAATACGGCCATTCAGCGTTACGCCGCCGAGCAGACCTGCGAAGCGACTGTCTCAACAGTAGAGATTCCCAACGACGATATGAAGGGTCGTATCATCGGACGCGAAGGCCGCAATATCAGAGCTTTTGAAAAGGCCACGGGCGTAGATGTCATTGTGGATGATACGCCGGGTACGATTACGGTAAGTGGGTTCAACCCTGTCCGGCGTGAAGTAGCGCGTCTCACAATGGAACGCCTCATTCAGGATGGCCGCATCCATCCATCACGCATTGAAGAATTAACCGCGCAAAGCCGCAAGGAAGTCAACGCCAAGGTACTCCAGCTCGGCAAAAACGCCATGGTCGAAGCGAATGTTAGGGGGCTTAATAACCGGATACTGAGCCTGCTCGGAGCGCTTAATTTTCGTACCAGTTACGGGCAGAATGTTTTGCGGCATAGTATTGAAGTAGCGTTTCTGTCACAGATTATGGCTGAAGAACTCGGACTTGACGGAAGTATCGCACGCCGCGCGGGACTATTGCACGATATCGGCAAAGCGATCGACCACGAAGTTGAAGGCAGCCACGCCGTCATCGGAGCAAACTTCCTCAAACGCTTCAACGAATCTGATATAATTCTAAATGCCGTCGAGGCTCACCATAACGATATTCAGCCGAACAGCCCTTATGCACCGCTGGTTGCCGCCGCGGACGCCATCAGTGCTTCGCGACCAGGCGCACGACGAGAAACGCTTGAACGGTATATCAAACGGCTCGAAAAACTCGAAGAGATAGCAAATGGTTTCGATGGAGTGGAAAACTCTTATGCCATACAAGCTGGACGCGAAATACGTGTTATCGTAGATGCAAACAAGGTTAATGACGATTCCGCTGTAAAAGTCGCCCGCGACATCGCTATAAAAATTGAGAACGAGATGACTTATCCCGGTGAGATTCAGGTGACATTACTGCGTGAGGTTCGATGCGTGGAATACGCGAAATAAAAGGTTACAGATGAAACTGAACGTACTTTGCATAGGCGATATCGTTGGAAGGCCGGGACGACGGATACTCGCCGAACACTTGAGCGGCCTTGTGCGGCAGCGCGACATTGACTGCGTAATAGCCAATGCCGAAAACGCCGCAGGCGGTTCGGGGCTTACGCCGCAGATTTATGATAAGCTGATAAAATATGGCGTCAATATCATAACAATGGGCGATCACGTCTATAAAAAACGCGCGATCATCCCCACCCTCGAAACAGCCGACAACATAATCCGCCCCGCCAATCTTTCGCCGTTCGCGGCTGGCAAGGATTATGCACTTTATAAAACTTCCAAAGGGCCTGTCGTGGGCGTGATAAACCTCATCGGAAGGGTATTTATGAAACCTGCCGATTGCCCCTACGCCGCAGCCGATAAGCTGGTATTAAAGCTGCGAGACCAGGCGGACGTTATTTTCGTGGACATCCACGCCGAGGCTACAAGCGAAAAAATCGCTATGGGCTACCACCTCGACGGCAGAGTAAGCTGCGTATTCGGCACGCATACCCACGTTGTTACAGCCGACGAAAAAATTATGGCAAAAGGCACTGCTCACATCAGCGACATAGGTATGACCGGAGCGCACGACTCAATACTTGGCAGAAACGCCGAAAACGTCCTGAAATCATTTCGCACCCAGATGCCAACACCTTACGAAATAGCCGACAAAGATGTGCGGATAAACGCTGTTCTTGTCACCGTCGATAGCAATTCAAAAAAAGCCGAACATATCGAAAGGGTCTGCGTCAAGGCCGAATTCGACGATAACGCCACTTATGACGCCGATGACGGCAAACCCGACCGCCTGAATAACGAATTTTAAACTGCATTTTTCATCCCCGATGAATCGGGACGAGGCGCAGAGTTCGCGGATCCGTCTGTTGTGCCAAATATTCTCAGCGCAGTTGATAATCGGAATTGGTATTAATCAGTCATAAAATTCGCAAGAAAATGCTTCAGCTTATTGTAATCTGACGAAGATTTTTTTATAATCATTGAATTATAAGGCTTGGTTGAATAGCCAAGCGTTTAATATGGAAAATATCAGTTAAGCTTAAGGGGTATTCTGTAATGGAAAAATGGCAAATGATACGAAGAGATTTTTTGAAAGCGGCAGGCATTGGCCTGTTATCTTTACCTCTTTCTAAAACCTTTGCAGAAAGTAATGAACCGAATAAACCAAAAACCGATAAGCCGACCGACAAAAAAGAACTGCCGCTGAAACCTTTTACGCCCGGCTCGTGGGTCATAGCGGCATTGCCTGACCCACAGGGTTACTCTCTGGCCCGTCCGGGCTTATTTAATATCCAGACGTTGTGGCTGGCTGAGAACGCTAAAAAATATAATATTACTTACGTGCTTACTCTCGGCGACATTACCAATAACAATATTGAAGAACAATGGAAAAGAGCCGACCATGCGCTAAGCAGGCTTGACAGTATTGTTCCCTACACAATTGTGCTCGGCAATCACGACTATGGTGAAAACGGCAAAACCACAGACAGAACGACATTTGCCAATGATTACTTCCCGCCGTCAAGATTCGCCAAGTGGCGGACATTTGGCGGGGTGATGGAAGAAGGACATATAGAAAATAACTATCATCTTTTCAAAGCCAATGGAGAAAAATGGCTGATTGTTAACTTGGAGTTTGGACCAAGAAACAAAACTTTGGAATGGATGGATAAAATTCTTACCAAATATTCCGACCGCAAAGCCATAATCGCCACCCACGCATATCTTTACAGTGATTCGACAATATATGATTGGACGCAAAAAGGCGACAAGCAACTGTGGAACCCGTATGTCTACCCGATAAAAGATAATACGAATGATGGTCAGGAAATGTGGGACAAGGTAATAAAAAAACACAGTAACGTATGTATAGTTGTTAACGGCCACGTTCTTCATGACGGCCTCGGATTTTTAGCCAGCAAAGGAGATAAAGGCAATACCGTCAACCAGATGCTCGTAAATTTCCAGATGCTCGAAAACGGCGGAGATAGCTGGCTTAGACTATTAGAATTTTTACCGGACAAAAAAACCGTTCAGGTCAGAGATTATTCGCCCTTGTATGATAGATGGAACACTAGTTCGGACAATCAATTTACTTTTAGTTTAGAATGAGGCGCTGAACAAATGGCGGACAAGTCAGGCTGCAGCGGATGCGATAGGGATGCTTTTATTGTAACCGTTCACACAAAAAATACGGTGTTTTTATGCCATTGCAAAGCCGTTTCGAGGTAGATTGCTGCGCAATCGCTATTCAGCGGATGCCTCGACAAGCTCGGCACGACAAGTCGTGGTAACATCGCCTCGGATCCGATAACCGTCATTCCGAACGAATGTGAGGAATCCGCAGAACAGTCGCGGCGTAGCCGCTCAATCAACGAGTAATCTGCAACAGTTTTTCCGTGAACGCTTACCTTTTATTCAGTTTACGACCTCTACCTTGCACTTTGGAATAGCCGAAAGACGAGTAGCCGGGTGGCACGGCCTATAAGCCCGTAATGCGGGCATGGCCGTGGCGGCTTGAATATGCCATCTACCTATATGCAAAACAAAATCACGGTCACGCTTCGCTTAGACCGTGCCACCCAACAGAAACTTATACGATTTCTACCTTGCATTTTGGAATAGCGGCCAAAAATTTTGAGCCGTAGCGGCTGTTCACGATGCGGCTGTCAAGAATCACAACAATACCCGAATCCGTCTTGGTGCGTATCAGTCTGCCGAAACCCTGCTTGAATTTTATAATCGCGCAGGGCAGTTGATAATCGGAAAACGGATTTCGCCCTTCCTTTCGCAGTTGGTCGAGCTTGCCCGCCAGAAGCGGCTGATTGGGGACGGCAAACGGCAGCTTAACGATGATAACATTGCTAAGCGCATCGCCTGGGACATCAACGCCCTGCCAGAAGCTGTCCGTGCCGAAAAGCACCGCACCGCCCTGCTTGAACTTGCGCAAAAGAGCCGAACGGTCAAACCCGCTTCCCTGCTGTAAAAGCTCTATCTGCTCTCCGGCCAGCCATTCACGAAGATCGTCGGCAACTTTCTCCAGCATCGAATAACTTGTGAACAATACGAACGCCCTGCCGCCGGTTTTCTTGACATACTTCTTGACGCTTTCCGCGGCAAGGGTAATGAATTGTGGGTCTTTTGGGTCAGGAAGCTGCTTTTCGATATAGACAGTGACCTGCTTTTGATAATCGAAAGGCGAGCCGAGTTTTACCACGCTGTAATCGGTCAGGCCGACCCTTCCCGCAAAAAAATCAAAGCCGCCCTTTTCGCTGTTATCTGTGCTGAGTGTCGCGCTGGTCAAAACAACCGATTCATAAGCATCGAAAAGACTCCGCTTGATTTCCGGCCCAATATTTACCGATGCCGCCCGCAGCGTGATAATTTTGCGGCGGCTCGATTCGGCTTCAACCCAATAAACAAAATCCTCTCTCGGCTGATTAATAAAATCACGGATTCCAGTAATAAATGCCGCGCACCTATCCATAAAGCGGATTATTTCAAATTTCTCATCTTCATCCGAGCATGATTTGCTCAATTGTGACAACTTACCCTTCAGCACGGTGAGAGGTTCGGTTATGCTGTCTTCGATAAAATTGCGATAGCACCTGCCAGCCGTTTGGGCAGTAGCCCCCTCGTACCAATCATTTATTTTTTTGAAAAAGTCACGGCTGGCTATGTGTATATCGGCGACAAGGTCGATTAATTCGTTAGCTTTGCGGTAAACCAGAAAGCCCTTGTGCGTTCGCGGATTGTAAAGACCGTCGAGCAGGAATTTTATCTGGCCGCTGGTTATGTTTATTCCGAAATGATCTTCGGCTACGTGTTCGAGGTTATGCCCTTCGTCAATGATGACATAACGATATTCGGGCAGTATGGACGCCCCTTCTTCTTTAAGCGCAAGGTCGCTGAACATAAGAGCATGGTTGGCTATAATTATCTCCGAACTTTCCAGCCGCCGCCGTGCCTTCCAGTAGAAACACTTATTTTGATTTGGGCATTTCCTGCCTTTGCAGTTGCCGTGTTCGCTTTTTACAGCATCCCATACACCCGCGCTGGGGACAAAATCAAGGTCAGACAGCGAGCCGTCTTTGGTTTGCCCCGACCATTGCTGAATATGGAAAAGCTCGTCGGTTGATGCCTCAAAAAGCCCCTGCTGCTTGCGGATGGCAAAATCAAGGCGGCGAAGACAGATATAATTGCTGCGTCCCTTCGCAAGCGAAGCGGTAAAATGGCACGACAGAGCCTCGGCAAGTAATGGGATGTCTTTGTTTATAAGCTGCTCCTGAAGCGTTATGGTATAGGTGCTTATTAGAACTTTTGACTTTGTGGCAATAGCGGCGTTTATAGCCGGCAGCAGGTACGCGAAAGATTTTCCAACCCCCGTTCCGGCTTCGACAGCCAGCTTCAATCCCTTATCGAGTGCAAGTTCGACAGCCTGGGCCATTTTCACCTGCTGATCGCGAGATTCAAAATTTGGAAGATGTTTGGCAACAACACCTTGCGGCGAGAGAGCCTGCGCGGGATCAAAGACATTTACCATTTGTTTTTTAATATCTTCTATTCTAAAACCTCAAGTTTTTTATTCGATGTTCATTTTTTATTGTCTTTGCGGCTGGCGGCGACGACAGCCCAGACAATGAGCAATGGTATCAATAGCGGCAGCAGGAATGGAAACATAACTGCGGCTAAAATTAAACCCACCAGCACTAAACCGCCAAGAATAATAATCCCAACACCGGCGAAAACAAAAACGAGCAAAATCGCCACGCAAAAAAGAGCGACAGCCGAAACGATGAATCCCCACAAGCCGGCTGCGGTTCTCGATAACGGCCCGACTATTTCCTGTCCGTTTATCATAATTGTTACCGCATGAGTGGAGGCCAACAGGCTCAAGGCCAAAATAACCAGCACGACTATAACAAGACCGATCGCAAGTTTTTTAAGCATAATAATACTCCCTTCTTTAGTTGGTATTTTTTCGAGAGCCGCTGTAGAGATCATATTTCAGCAAGCGGCATTCGATGCTGCCATTGAAAAACGGAATCTTCCGGCTGGTTCTCAGGCCAACTTTCTTAGCCAATTCCGGATTGCCCGTAAAGATATAGCCGGTGTAGCCGGCGCATTTCTGTTTGAAAAAGTCACCGATTCGGCTGTAGGTTTCCGTCAGTTTCTCAATTTCTCCCAGACGCATTCCGTATTCAGGATTCATAATTATTATGCCGCCCGCGTCCGGTTCAATTGGCGTCTCGGCAAAATCGCAGACGCTAAATTCAATAAGGTGGTCAACACCGGCTGTCATCGCGTTTCGCCTTGCCGCATCTACGGCACCGGGGTCGATATCGGTCGCGATGATTTTGGCGGGCTGAAACTGCGCCTTGCCGCGTTTTTTGCTTTGCCGCAGCGCCTCGGTGCGAATCCGCTGCCATGCCGCATCATCATAGAGCAGCGTATGCATAAAGGCATAATTGGAACGCATCAGGCCCGGAACGCGGCGGCTTGCGATAAGTGCGCCTTCTATAGCCAGCGTTCCGCTTCCGCACATCGGACAAATAAGCGGCACTGTTCCATCGTATCCGGTGGCCAGGATGATCGCAGCGGCAAGCGATTCCCGCAGAGGCGCCTTTGTGGGTAATTTGCGGTAGTTGCGGTCGGAGACCTTCTGGCCGGAAGTATTCAGATAGACCCAGCACTTTTCGTCTTTCCAATAGACCTGAACAACAACGCGGTCACGCTCTTTGCCGGAATCGGGTCGGCTGCCGGTCTTTTGCTGGATGCGGTCAACGATGGCGTCCTTAACCTTCAGATTGGCATACATCGTATTTTCGATGGTCGGCGTTTCAATCCGCCCGACGACACAGACGTATTCCTTCGGCGAGATGATCTCTTCCCATGGGTATTTGACCAGCCTGCGATAAAGTTGGTCGGGGTTACGGCAGTCAAAAGAGTCAAGCAGATAGAGAATATTAAACGCCACCCGCGAATAGAGGTTCAGCTTCATCGCATCGTACAGGTTGCCGGTAATCTCCACGCCGGTTTCGTGCGATGAATCGACTGCCAACCCAAGCGTTTCGACCTCGCTTCTGAGCATTTCCGAAAGCCCTTTGGCGCAGGTTATCAGAATAGTACTTTTGTCTTTTGCATCCATTCAGTTTTACCATTATTAAAAAAACAGCCCCCGTCTGATTGAGGGCTGAAAGAAAACAAGATTGCTTCGCTGTGCCTGCAATGACAGGGTGACATTTTTTTTATTTCCCAAGCGTCTTTTTGGCTGCTTTGACCACGTTTTCCGGAGTAATGCCGAATTTAACGTAGCAGGCCTTGCCAGTACCGGATTCGCCAAATGTGCTCAGGCCTATAAATATCCCATTATCGCCGACGTACTTGCACCAGCCGTTTTCAACTCCGGCTTCGACTGCTACACGAGCTTTTACATTAGGCGGCAAGACAGAATCCTTATACGCCTTGCTTTGTTTCTCGAAAAGTTCCCAGCTCGGCATAGAGACAACCTGTGCCTTGATGCCCTGATCCGCTAATTCTTCAGCGGCTATGATCGCTATCGATACCTCTGAACCGGTTCCCATTAGGATACAGTCAGGCTTATCAACCTTGACCAGAGCATAAGCGCCCTTTTCAAGGTTCGCCGCCGAAGCGTATCTTTTCTGATCGAGTACCGGTATTCCCTGTCGAGTCAGCATTATGGCAACCGGGCCGTCTCTATGCTCAAGTATGTATTTCCAGGCGTACGCCGTTTCGTTGGCATCGGCTGGGCGAAGTACCACCAGACCGGGCATTGCTCGAAAACTCGCCAGATGCTCGACCGGCTGGTGCGTAGGGCCGTCTTCGCCGACTCCGATACTGTCGTGCGTGAAAACGAAGATTGACGGATAATGAGACAGTGCCGCCACCCTGACCGCAGGCCGCATATAATCGCTGAATACAAAGAAGGTACCGCCGTAGGCACGAAGCATGCTGCTTACCGAAATACCGTTAAGTATCGCGCCCATAACATGCTCACGAACGCCGTAGCGTATATAACGCCCGCTGTAGTCATCTTTCTTGAAGTTGGACGCTCCTTCAAACCATGTATTGTTCGACGGGGTCAGGTCCGCTGAACCGCCAAGTACGCAGGGCAAGTGTGGCATAAGAGCGTTGAGCACTTTACCTGATGCGCTTCTTGTTGCCATACTGCTGCCGGCTTCGAATTGCGGAAGATGCGCTTTGATAATATCGCCATAGCAGCCTTTTGCCCAATCGTTGAACTGCTTTGCAAGTTCGGGATATTTTTGGGCGTACCCATCGAACATTTTCTGCCATTTGCTCTCTTCGTCCGCACCCTTTTGTGCAACTTTTTTCATATGCTCAGTAACTTCGCCGGGGACATAGAACGTCTTTTCAGTATCCCAGCCGAATCTTGCCTTTGTCAGCTTGACTTCCTCTTCACCGAGAGGCGAGCCATGTGCTGCCTCGGTATCCTGCTTGTTGGGGCTGCCGAAACCAATATGCGAACGCAGCTTAATAATAGAGGGGCGGCCTTTTTCTTTCTTAGCGTTTTTAAGGGCGATATCGAAGGCTTCCATATCATTGCCGTCGCCGCCGATCTCCTGAACGTACCAACCGTAAGCCTCATAGCGTTTAACTACGTCTTCGGTAAAAGACAGGCTCGTGTCACCGTCAATGGTGATATGGTTGTCGTCATAAATAACGATCAGGTTATCCAGGCCGAGGTGCCCGGCAAGCGAGCTGGCCTCGCTGCTTATGCCTTCCTGCAGGCAGCCGTCACCGCAAATACTGTATATCTTGTAATCAATAAGATTGAAACCGTCACGATTGAAATAACTGGCCAGGTATTTCTGAGCGATGCCCATTCCAACAGCATTGCCGATACCCTGACCCAGCGGGCCAGTGGTTACTTCGATACCGAATTGAGGCTCATATTCCGGGTGGCCGGGGGTCTTGCTGCCGGACTGACGGAACTGCTTGAGGTCTTCGAGCGTTATATCGTAGCCGTTCATATATAACAGCGAATAGAGAAGCATGCTGCCGTGCCCTGCCGAAAGAACAAACCTGTCGCGATTGTGCCAAAGCGGGTTCTTCGGGTTGTGTTTGAGATGTTTATCCCACAGCAAAAAAGCAGGCGCTGCCATGCCCATCGGCATTCCCGGATGACCGGCATTGGCCTTTTGAACGCCGTCAACAGCCAAAAAACGCAGCGTCTGGACGCAAAGTTCTTCAATTTTCGTTAAGCCTTTGTTGGTAAGTGTAATAGCCATAATTTACCCTTATAAAATGTCAAACAATCGTTTACTAAAAAGAGGGATTAACATACGCAAAAACGGAAGGCATAGCAAGTTTTTTATCCGTCAGGAATTACAAACGAACACAAACAAACGGGTTTTAATTCTAACTCTAATATGTCCAAAAAAATAGAAAATATTCGCAAACTGTCCGCTATCATCAAAAAGTTCAATTACCAAACTCTATAAATTGTATTCCTTTATTTTTCTATAGAGTGTTCTTTCTCCGATACCGAGGGTTTTTGCGGCTGCTTCACGGTTGCCGCCGGTTTTGGCTAAGGTATCCACAATAGCCTGCTTTTCGAGTTCGTTGAGGCTGATACCGGCAAGGTCGCCTGTTACTTTTTCGCTTGTACCAGTAATCTGGCGAAGCTGATGTATATCTGGCGGAATGTCACGCACGTCGAGTATGTCTCTGTCGCACATTACAACCATGGTACGAATAGCGTTTCGCAACTGGCGGATATTGCCCGGCCAGTCGTAGTTCATCAATATCATCAGAGCGGGTTCGGTTATCCCCATAACATCAGAGCCGGTCTCGCGCGTCGATTCGTCAAGGAAGTAACTGATAAGCTCAGGGATGTCTTCTGCTCGCTCTTTAAGAGGAGCAAGCATTATGCTGACACCTTTGATGCGAAAATACAGATCCTGACGAAATTTATTCTTCTCGATAAGTTCCAGCAGGTCGTGGTTTGTCGCACTGATGACACGGACATCGACCAAGACGCTTTTATTCGAGCCGACCGGTGTTACAAGGCCATCCTCAAGAACTCGCAACAGCTTTGCCTGCATATTGAGCGGCATATCGCCTATCTCGTCGAGAAACAGCGTCCCCCCGTCGGCTTCTTCAAAAAGTCCTTTGCGGTCGCCAGTTGCCCCGGTAAACGACCCTTTCGTGTGGCCGAACAGTTCCGATTCGAGAAGCGATTCGGTCAGGCCGGCGCAGTTGAGAGGTTTGAAGGCTTTATGTGAACGATGAGAATTATTGTGTATCGCACGGGCGATAAGTTCCTTGCCTGTCCCGGAAGAACCCTCGATAAGTACGCTAATATTTGTGGGCGAGACACGGCGAAGGACATCGAATATATGAGTTGTCTTGGGATTCTCGCCGCGAACACCTTCAAAGAAAAATTCCTCATCGGCTTCTACCCGAGGCTTTGCATAGTTTATTTTCGATGCGGCTTGCACGATAACGGTGCGAAGCTGGTCGATATCTATCGGCTTGACAAGATAGTCAAACGCTCCCCGCTTTATGGCATCCTTACAGTTTTCGATAGAGGCGTAAGCGGTGATCAGTATGACGGCACACTGCGGATTACGCTTTTTCGCCTGCCCAAGAACGGCAAGGCCATCCTGCGGGCCGTCAAGTTTAAGATCGGTAACAACAATGTCAATCCGCTCATTTTCAAGTATTTCAAAAGCATTTTTGGCATTATAAACGGCTATCGCATGCGCGCAGTTCTTTTCCACTGCCTCGACAAGGCCGTCGGCATGGTGTCGCTCGTCGTCAACTATCAGGATCGATGTTTCTTTTATATCCATAGCTGTATTAAATTCTAAGCACTAAGCACTAAATTCTAAAAAATTTCTAAATTCAAAATTTAAATTACAAACCTGTCTTGCCTTGCAGAGTATTCGTTTTGTATCTTTACTTTTGTTCATTTGGTATTGTTTAGTATTTAGGCATTAGAATTTAGTGTTTATTCATTAATCATCCGTTTTTAGCGGCAGTTCTATTACAAAAGAAGAACCTTTACCCGGCTCTGTGTCAACCGAAATTTTTCCACCATGGGCATCTATGATTTTCTTTGCCGTCGGAAGGCCAAGTCCCCTGCCTCCTGGACGGGATGAATAGTACGGCTCAAAGATTCGAGATAATTTATCAACTTCTATGCCACAGCCGGTATCACTTATTTCAATAGCCGTTTTTTTACCTCGTAGTTGCGTTTTCACCATCAGTTCACCACCATCGGGCATGGCATGCTGGGCATTTAGAAAGATATTAAGAAGCACCTGTTTAAGCAAATCGGGGTCGGCTCGGACTATCAGCGGAGTATCGGCAAGCAATTGCCGAAGGGTGATATCGTTGTCGCGGCATAGCGGGGAAAAAAAATCCGTCATATCGCCGACAAGTTCATTGATATCAACCTCGCAAAGCTGAAGCTCGATCTTGCCCACATACCGCATGAACCCTTCAAGTATCTGCTCGACGCGGTTGACCTCGCCCTGGATAACATCAATTTTTTTTAGGGGACGGCGAAGCCGCTGGTCAGATTGAACATTTTGACGCATAATATCGCTGAGGTCCTCTTTGATAAGTTTCAAACTGACCTTAACTGTTGACAGCGGGTTTTTAATCTCGTGGGCAAGTTCGCCGGTCAATCGGCCAAGCTGCTGAATATCATCGCCCTGCTGTGTATCGATTTTGGTGCTGCGATTAATGAAAAAAATTGCGGCCGTAGCGACCGCAATTATTAACGCTATTACAAATCCGGCCAGAAAGCTAAGCATATCGGGCCCCTCTAAACCGGTCAGGACGATTGCTCCTGCTTTTTCGGTTCCATCTCGGCAAGAGCGGCTTTTCGTGAAAGCTTGAACCTGCCCTGATCATCGATCAACAGTAGTTTAACAGGGATAATGTCACCGACTTTGCAGACCTGATCGACGCTTTTGACGTAACCATCGCTAAGTTCACTTATGTGAACCAGACCTTCGACGCCTGGTGCGAATTCGACAAACACGCCGAAATCCTTGGCTGATACAACTTTGGATTCCTCGTAAATAGCGCCGACTTCAGGAGGCTTTGTCATTGCTTCGATAATCTTCTTGGCCTTCAGATGCCCGTCACCTCCGACACAGCTTATAAAGACAGTCCCGTCTTCTTCTATTTCAATCGTAGTACCTGTGCTTTCCTGTATTGACTTTATCATCTTGCCGCCTGGGCCGATGATCTTGCCGATAAGTTCAGGGTCGATCTCAACGGAGATAAGCTTGGGAGCATAGGTGCTAAGTTCGCTTCTCGGAGCGGATATGGCCTTATCCATAATATCAAGTATCTGGCCGCGAGCCGTTTTTGCACGCTTTAGAGCCTCGACCATTACATCGTGAGACAGGCCCTCGGCTTTGATGTCAAGCTGAATGGCAGTAATGCCCTCTCGTGTTCCGGCTACCTTAAAATCCATTTCACCGTAGTGATCCTCTTCGCCAATGATATCGGTCAGCAATTGGGCCTTGCCGTTTTCATCAGTGATCAGCCCTATTGAGATACCGGCAACCTGAGCCTTTATCGGGGCACCAGCATCCATCAGAGCCAGCGAACCGCCGCAAACCGACGCCATTGAGCTCGAACCGTTGGATTCGGTGATATCGGAAACGATACGGATAGTATATGCAAATTTATCCACTTCGGGACGCACCTGTTCGAGTGCTTTTTCAGCGAGTGCACCATGCCCTATTTCGCGCCTGCCGACACCGCGTATAGGCTTGACTTCGCCAACGGAATACGGAGGGAAATTGTAGTGCAGAGAGAATGTCTGAGAGTATTCTTCGAGCAGGCCATCAATGATCTGTGCATCGCGGACAGTTCCGAGCGTAACGCTGACCAGTGCCTGTGTCTCACCGCGTGTGAACAACGCCGAGCCGTGATTACGCGGAAGGATACCGGTTTCGCAGCTTATCTGGCGAATGTCCTCAAATCCCCTGCCGTCGGGACGCTTGCCGGCAAGAAGCTGTTTCTTGACTATCTTGCTTTCAAACTGTTCGAGGATGCGTTTGAGCATGACACCGTTACAGCGGGCTTCGCCGTCGTTTTCGGCAACTGTGTATTCTTCTGTTATGCTGTCATAAAGCTCTTTTACGGCATTGTTGCGTAAAAGCTTTCCGGGTATTTGCTTAATTTCGGTCAGTTTGGCCGAATATTTATCTTCGATTTCTTTTAGTATCTCTTTGTCAAGTTCGACAAGGGGAATTTCCTTTTCCACGCCGCATTGTTTGGCAAGTTCTGCAATCATATCGCAGACCTCGCCGATAACAGCGTGAGCTTTTTTGACCGCATCGGCTATCGCTTCTTCGCTGACCTGTTTTGCTCCAACCTCTATCATATTAATCGCGTCTTTTTTGCCGCCAAGCAGCAGGTTCAGGTCGCTTTGGTCAAGCTGTTCATAACTTGGGTTGACTACGAATTCGCCGTTTACGTAGCCAAGACGGCAGGCTCCGGTCGGCCCCATGAAAGGAATTTTACTTATTGATAAAGCCGCGCTCGCTCCGATCATAGCGAGGATATCGGGGTCGTTAACATTGTCCGCACTTAAAACCGAGGCCATTATCTGGACTTCCTGAAAATATCCATCTGGGAAAAGCGGGCGGATTGGTCTGTCTATCATCCTGGCCGTGAGGATTTCCTTTGTTGATGGGCGGCCTTCACGCTTGATGAACCCGCCGGGGAACTTTCCGGCTGCGCTTTGCTTTTCACGATAATCAACGCTTAGGGGGAAATAATCTATATCATCTCTGAACGGCTTGCTGGTTACGACTGCTACAAGCACGAGCGTGTCCCCGTATTGAACCATGACCGCGCCATCGGCTTGTTTAGCGATTTTTCCGGTTTCTATCGATAGGATTCTGCCGGCTATTTCTTTTTCTACTCTTTTTACTTCAAACATTTTTTACCTTCTCTATTAACTTCTTTAAATTCCGCAAATACAATCCCAACTATTATCGGGATGCCGGCAAAACAGACCGTTTTTTTACTTCCTAAGACCAAGCCGAGAAATAATATCACGGTAGCGTTTTATATCTTTCTGCGCAACGTACTTGAGCAGTGACGCCCTGGTTCCGACCATTTTCAGCAGGCCGCGACGGGATGAGTGGTCTTTTTTATGGGTCCTGAAGTGTTCTGCAAGTTCATTAATTCGCTTTGTGAGGATGGCGATTTGCACCTCTGGCGAGCCGGTATCGCCGTCGTGAACCTCAAAATCCTTGATGATTCCGGTTTTCTTTTCTTTCGTAAGCATCTGCTATTAAAACCTTTCCATAAATTCTTACGTTTATTTATACACTTTTTGATTCTTTACAGAATTGGGCATTTTAGTAGGATCGCCGCAACATTGCAAGTCTTTTCTTGACGGCAAATTATCTGTTCTTTATACTTCTATCCCGTCTTTAGAAAGGTTGATATGACAATAAACCATCTTATTATAGGTTCTTACGAAACTAACTGCTATATCCTCAGAAAAGAGGCATCCGCAAAGGACTGCGTTATCATAGATACCGGTCTTGAAGGATATGACCTGCTCGATTTCCTGCATAAAAACAAGTTCAACCCCGCCGCTGTTATCCTGACCCACGGACACGCCGACCATATCGTCGGGCTTGGAGACCTGAAAAGCAAGTACCCAACTATTCGCGTATATATCCACAAAGCCGATGCTTCAATGCTCATAGACGCCGAACATAACCTCTCGGCTCTTGCCGGCGTTGATTTCAGCACCGAACCAGCCGATATTTTCCTCGAAGACGACCAGCTTATCGAAGCTGCCGGGCTGAAATTGCTCGTACTGCACACCCCCGGCCACACACCCGGCGGGATATGCCTGTATGTCAAAGATGAAAATACCCTGTTCACCGGCGATACGCTGTTTTGCGATTCGGTGGGCAGAACAGATTTCCCCGGCGGCAGTATGGACAGGCTCATTGATGGCATAAAGGAAAAATTGCTTACCCTGCCCGATGATACAACCTGCTGCCCCGGCCACGGCCCAAAAACCACCATAGGCCGCGAAAAAAAATATAACCAGTATCTGCAATAATTTTTTTGTAAAGGAACGCAATGGAAACAACAAAAAACTCTGGCAAAAAGGTCGCGAAGCTCGACCCCTCATTATCTTATAAGGTAGCCGATATTTCCCTTGCCGGCTGGGGCAGGAAGGAAATGCAGCTTGCCGAAAACGAGATGCCCGGCCTTATGGCTGTTCGGCAAAAATACGGCAAAGATAAACCCCTGAAGGGTCTTAAGATAACCGGTTCACTTCATATGACCATTCAGACAGCGATGCTGATCGAGACGCTGGAGGCATTGGGCGCCGATGTCCGCTGGGCATCGTGCAATATATTCAGCACGCAGGATCACGCCGCCGCCGCGATAGCCGAAGCCGGCAGGACGGCAGTATTTGCGTGGAAAGGCGAATCGCTGGAAGAATACTGGTGGTGCACCGAGCAGGCACTTACCTGGCCGGATGGCTCCGGTCCCGATATGATAGTCGATGACGGCGGGGACGCGACCTTAATGGTCTATCAGGGAGCAAAAGCTGAAAAAGACCCGTCACTTTTAGAGAAAAAATACGACAATAAGGAATTTGCGATAATAATGAATCGGCTTGCGGATGGCTTTGAAGAAAACCCAAATAAATGGACGAAAATAGCCGCCAATATCCGCGGCGTTTCGGAAGAGACGACCACCGGCGTTCACCGGCTCTACCAGATGCAGCAGGCGGGCGAACTGCCATTCCCT
>JAQURJ010000020.1 GCA_028715705.1 Phycisphaerae bacterium
TTTGACGCCAATGCTGCTGGAACGCGGGCATGAGGTATTAGGAATTGACAGCGATCTTTATCGGCGCTGCACGTTCACGGGCAGCATTCCGCAGATTCCATTTTTGCGAAAAGACATTCGTGATGTAGAGATCGGAGACATTAAAGGATATGACGCGATAATCCATCTGGCTGGGCTGTCGAATGACCCGCTTGGCAATCTGAATCCCGATCTCACTTTTGAGATAAATCACTGGGCCTCGGTGCGGCTTGCGAAATTGGCGAAAGAGGCCGGAATAAAGCGGTTTATTTTTTCCAGTTCGTGCAGTAATTACGGTGCCGGCGGTGACAAGTTTCTGACCGAAGAAGCGGCTTTCAATCCGGTAACGCCTTACGGTGTTTCAAAGGTAATGGTTGAAAGAGATGTCAGCAAGATGGCAGATGATAATTTCAGTCCGACGTTTTTACGTAACGCTACCGCTTATGGAATGTCACCGAGGGTACGATTCGATCTGGTGTTAAATAACCTTGTGGCGTGGGCGTTTACGACGGGAAAAGTTTATCTGAAAAGCGACGGAAGTCCGTGGCGGCCTATCGTTCACATAGAGGATATAAGCCGGGCTTTCATAGCCGTGCTGGAAGCTCCGATAGAACTTGTACATAATGAGGCATTCAACGTCGGCGTCAATAGCGACAATTATCGAATTCGCGAGATAGCCGATATCGTTCACCAGACGGTGCCGAACTGCCGCGTCGATTATGCTCAAGACGCTTCACCGGATAAACGGTGTTATCGAGTCGATTGCAGTAAGATCGCAAGGGTACTGACCCAATTCAAACCGCAATGGAACACCAGAAAAGGGGCACAGGAAGCTTACGAAACATATAAGCAGGTTGGACTTAGCCTTGAAGAATTCGAGGGGCCGAAATTCCAGCGGATCGCTCATATAAAGAGCCTGCTGAAAAGCAGAGAACTTGATGAGACGCTGCGATGGACAAATGGGAACTGTTAATTGATGACTTGAAAAAGGGAAAAAGGAATGAAAAATATAGCTGTATCTTGCAGATCGTGCAAAAAAACTGAACTGGAAGTTTTTCTCGACCTTGGTAAAAGTCCGCTTGCCGACAGGATATTGACAGTCCAGCAATTGGCCGAGCCGGAACCGTATTTCCCGCTTGAGGCGGCGTTCTGTCATAACTGTAAACTCGTGCAGATACTGGAGACCGTACCGCCGGATGTGCTGTTCTGTAATGATTATCCGTATTACTCATCGGTTTCGCAAAGTTTGCTGAAACATTCGCGTGACAATGTGCTGGACATGATACATCGCCGCGACCTTTATTCAGAGAGCTTTGTGGTGGAACTGGCAAGTAATGACGGATACCTCTTGCAAAATTATGTGGAAAAGAAAATACCGTGCCTCGGAATAGATCCGGCTGCGGGGCCTGCCAAGGAAGCTCAGAAAATCGGGGTACAAACGATTTGCACTTTCTTTACAAAAAAGTTCGCCGAGCAGATGGCTGAAAAACATATGCACGCCGATGTTATTCACGCCAATAATGTGCTTGCGCATGTGGCCGATACGAACGGCTTTGTCGATGGGATGAAAACACTGCTCAAAGATGAGGGGGTAATTGTTATTGAAGTACCGTATCTGCGCGACCTTATCGAGAAATGCGAGTTCGATACTATCTATCATCAGCATCTGTGCTATTTTTCGGTAACAGCCGTTGATAACCTGTTCCGCAGGCACGGATTGTATCTTAACGACCTGAAGCACCTTTCCATTCATGGCGGGTCGCTTCGGCTGTACATAGAAAAAACGGAAAATCGCAGTAACACTGTCAAAAAATATTTAGCCAATGAGCACAAAGCCGGTATCGATACTTTTGCGTATTATCGTAATTTTGCGCAGCGGGTGCTGGCTGTAAAAAAATCGCTGTCAAGCCTTCTGCGAACACTGAAGGGACAAGGCAAAAGGATAGCCGCTTACGGAGCGGCGGCGAAGGGCTGCACGCTTATTAATTTCGTGGGGATAGATAAAGATGTGGTAGATTATGTAGTTGACCTTAATCCGCATAAACAGGGTAAGTTCATGACCGGCAAGCATCAGCCGATATTTGCCCCCGCCAAGTTGGCTGAGGAACAGCCGGATTATGTATTGCTTTTGCCGTGGAATTTCGCAGATGAAATTCTCGCTCAGCAGACACCCTACCGGCAAAAAGGCGGCAAGTTCATCATCCCGATACCGCAACCTAAAATTGTTTGAAAGGAATCCGATGAACCAGACCGATGTCAAAGCGGAGGCAAAATCACAGCCACTGTTGAAAAAAAAACGCTGCCCCGGCTGCGGCGGCACAGATATTTCTATTTTTTATAAGCTTCAGTCTGTTCCGGTGCATAGTGTTCTTTTGATGAAAACACAAAAAGACGCACTGGAGTTTCCGCGTGGCGATATCGAACTTGGATACTGCTCATTTTGCGGATTCATTTCGAATTACGCTTACGATGAACGCAATATGCGATACTCCAACAACTGCGAGGAAAGCCAGGCGTTTTCACTCACATTCAACAAATTTCATAATCGCCTCGCCCAATACCTGATCGAACGGTACGATTTGAGAAACAAAACGGTTATCGAGATAGGATGCGGCAAAGGTGATTTTCTTACGATGATATGTCACCTGGGCGGCAATAAAGGCATAGGCTTTGATCCTGCTTATGTGCGTGGCAGAGAGCCGCTTGATGGACTTGACATCGAATTTATCGAAGATTTTTATTCTGAAAAATATTTCGACCTCAGGGCAGATTTCATCTGCTGCAAAATGACCTTGGAACATATTCACAAAACAAACGATTTTTTATCGACCGTTCGCAACTCTATCGGCGACAATTTCGACACGACAGTTTTTTTTCAGATACCGGATAGCTTGCGGGTGCTGAGTGACATAGCCTTTTGGGATATTTATTATGAACATTGCTCGTATTTCAGCGCATCTTCACTGCGGCATCTGTTTGAAAGCTGTGGATTTGAGGTACAAAAAACATGGACAGATTATGACGACCAGTACCTAATGATCGAGGCGAAGCCTTCGCTAAAATCCTATTCTCTCGTACCAGCGGCTAACACTAAGGAAACGGCTGATGCGGTCGAGTATTTCACCCGCAATTATCAGGCAGCGATAGAAAAATGGGAGAAATTCCTGCACGACGCGGCAAAAGAAAACAAAAAAGTCGTTATCTGGAGCGGCGGCTCCAAGGCTGTCAGTTTCCTGACTGCGATTCATGACCCAAACGCTATCGAATACGTAGTTGACATCAATACATACAGGCAGGGAACATTTCTTGCCGGAAGCGGTCAGCAGATAGTCGCGCCGATATTCTTGAAAAAATACGGGCCCGATATCGTGATCGTGATGAACCCTGTATATCGAGATGAGATCACAGCATCGCTGGATTCGATGGGAGTAGAGGCCGAATTGCTGACAGTCTGAGATGTTATGAGCACAAACCTGGGAAAAAAATGTATTGTGTGCGACTCAGAACAAATCACAGAATTTGTAAGAATGAATAGTATGCCCATTTACAGCAACGTGCTGTGGGAAAGCCGGCAGGAGGCTGTCAATGTGTCCAGAGGTGACATTGTGCTGACGTTTTGCACTGACTGCGGACATGTTTTTAATACGGCCTACGAGCCGGGATTGCTGGATTATAACTGCCGCTACGAAAACTCCCTGCAGTTTTCACCTCGCTTTCAAAAATACGTATCATCCCTGGCAAATCGCCTTATAAAAAGTTATGACCTGACAAATAAAACCATTGTGGAGATAGGATGCGGACGGGGAGACTTTATTAGAATGCTGTGCAACATGGGCGATAATCATGGAATTGGGTTCGATCCGAGTTTCGATGAAAGCGAGGCCGCAAAAAACAACGGCCATGTCAGCATTATCAAAGATTACTTTTCACCGGCTTACAGCCATTACAAACCGGATATGGTCTGCTGTCGACAAGTACTTGAACATATTGATAAGCCGACCGAATTTTTAAGTAATATCCACGAGTCGATAGGAAACAGGCTGCAGACACAGCTGTTTTTTGAGGTACCCAATGGGCTGTTCATGTTCAGAGATATGAGTATATGGGATGTCATCTATGAACATTGTTCGTATTATTGCAAACATTCGTTAAAAACTCTTTTCGCCAAAAGCGGTTTCGAGATATATGAATGCGAGGACATTTTTGGCGGCCAGTTTTTATATCTCGAAGCCGGAGCCGCTCGCGACACAAAAAAAAGTAACCTGGGTGTCAAAAATGCCCGCATGGAAGAATATATATTCTCTTTCAAGAAAAAATACGATGAAATAACCGGGCAATGGTCGGAAAAATTGGATCAAATGAACCGACAGGCAGCGTCAGCGGCTGTATGGGGCGCAGGATCAAAAGGGATTACCTTTCTGAATTCTTTCGGACAAAATAGTTGTATTGAAGCGATAGTGGATATCAACCCCTACAAGCAGGGGAAATTCATTTCCGGCAGCGGGCATAAAATAATATCACCAGAGGAACTGGCTAAAACAGGTATCCAGAAAATTATAACAATGAATCCAATGTACAGCGACGAAATAAAAAAGACTATTTGCAGTATGGGTATAAAAGCAGAAGTAGAATGTGTATAAGAGCTAAGAAATGACAGACCAAAAACTTCAAATCATCGGTGCGGCATTCGGAAGGATGGATACGGACAAAACTTTTTCCGGTGTAGCCCGACATCTGTTTTCGGAGATAAAAAAAAGAGGACTGCTGGCAGGTTTTATAAACACCAAACAACTACACATCGCCGATTCACTTGAAGGAATGGTCGATATTCGCCGCATCCTTAAATTTCGCAGGCCGGGTATCAGCCCTTTATGGATGTGGAGACCGGAAACGATCGAAAAATTGGGCCGCCGCTTTGAAAAACAACTTCGTAATTACCCGGATAATTACCCTGTGCTCCAGATCGGAACACATGTACTGGTCCCTGATGAATACACCCACTTCTGTTTTACAGATATGACCATTTTCCAGGCAGCGAATGCCCATTCACATTTCGATGTCAGCAGACTTAATTATAGCAGGCTGATAAAAGCAATAAACATGCAAAAAAAGATTTTTGAAAACTGTGATGCCATAATGACGCCGTCAGACTGGACGCGGGACTCAGTTATCGACGATTATGGTATAGAACCGTCAAAGGTGCATGTCGTGGGAAACGGCACGTCAGTTCAATTGCCTAATGTAACGGCGTTACGCAAAGAGCCTGATATCCTGTTTATCGGTCGAAACTGGGTGCGCAAAGGCGGGCCAATACTGCTCGAAGCCTTTAATATGATACTCGAAGATATGCCCAACGCAACCCTGACGATCATAGGATGCAACCCGAAAATCCGCAAGCATCCAAATATAAGAGTGATGGGTCTGCTCGACAAGACCAAAGACCATCAGCGTCAAATCCTCGAAAGTTGTTTCCTGCGCACAAGTGTCTTGTGCGTACCGTCGCTTTTTGAACCGTTCGGGATATGCTTTGTTGAGGCTCAAGCCTACGGCTTGCCGGTGGTGACATTTGATGGGGAAGGCCGAAGCAATGCCCTACTCGATCAGATTAGCGGGCTTCTGCTCAGACAACGCTCCCCGGCGGCTTTAAGCGCAGTTCTGCTGGATCTATTATTCAATCCGCAAAAAGCGGCTGATATGGGCAAAACAGGACAAAGATATGTAACGAATAACCTGACGTGGGAAAAGGTTGCCGATAAGTCGCTTGATATTATAGGCAGCTATGCAGATAAGGAAAAAATTGAAACTTTTCAATAAGAGATATTTATGCTTCCCAAAGTAACAGTCGGAATGCCGGTATTCAACGGGCAGAGCTATCTACGAGAATCGCTCGATTCGCTGTTAGGGCAGAGTTTTGGGGATTTTGAACTCATTATAAGCGATAACGCCTCCACGGACCTGACAGGGCAAATATGTGAGCAATATGCTGCCGTGGACAAGCGAATTCGTTATTATCGTAGTGAGAAAAATTTCGGGGCAGCGAGAAATTTTAATAGACTGGTGGAACTGGCGAGAGGCATTTATTTCAAATGGGCGGCACATGACGATATCTGCGATCCGGCGTTTCTTGAAAAAAATATTCAGGCTCTTGATGAAGACAAATCAGCTTCGATAGCTTATGCCAGAACGGCCATCTTCGACGAAAGATGCAATAAACAATCTGAGTATAAGGACGGGCTGAATCTGACGCAGGACAGTCCACATGAGCGGTTCGGAATTTTACTTGAGAAGATGCGGCGAGGCAATGAATGTCATCCGGTGTTCGGTCTCATGCGGATAGGTATGCTGCGAAGGACAGGGCTGATACGGCCTTATGTTTCATCGGATGAAGTTCTGTTGGGTGAATTGTCGCTAAGAGGCAAATTCCGCGAGATGCCCGAATATCTGTTCTTTAAACGCCAGCATTCAAACCGGAGTATGACAGCGTTTATCAGTCTTCGCAGCCGCAGCGCATGGTTCGATCCAAAGAATAAGGGAAAACTGCAACTGCACAAATGGAGGATGCTTGCCGATTATATTGATTCTGTGCGGCGTGCGTCAATTGCCCAAAGCGAAAAATGGCTGTGTTATCTTGCAATAAGCAAATGGGCGGCTTTTAAAACTCCATATCTTACAAAAGATATAGCAAAAGCGATAATATGGCCTTTTGTACCGGATGAACTTAAATCGCAGAGCCGAAAAGAGATACAGGCGACGAATGAAAGGATTTCTCCCTTCTGTCGAAATGACAATTCATCGTTTTTCAACAGGGCAAACATCTAACCAAATGCCTTTTCATTCAAGCGACCTATTACCTGTTTTGTAATTGTTAGACCCATCTTCTACAGTTGCGTCTTTTTTTGAGGCGAAAAATGAGGATTTTGTATTTTTAGCCTTAAAAGTGTAGTGCCAAGAGCAAATCGTCTGTGCACAACCCCTTCCATAGAAAAGTGTTGTAAAATTGAGGTGTAGAAGATGGGTTTGAACATTTAGTGAAGACTCTTTTTTTGTTTTTGGTTCAAAAATAATACTTTATGCGCCAAACTGCGAAACTTGGGCTAATCCTATGACGGGATACCACAAACGGTCAGTTGGTTAGCTGGCTTGTGACTTTTTGCCAGACCATATCGAAGGTGACATTGTTTACATTATGGGCCTGGTTTTTGCTTTTGATTTTTTTGCCGCGAGTGAACAGGTCGATACCAGCTGCACATTCCCTATGGTTATAGGGATATATCCGTGCAGGATTCGACCAGCTAAATATCATGACAAGAGGGACATTCAATGCCGCGGCGATATGGCCGGGGCCGGTGTCATTACTGACTACCAGTCGCGATTTTGATAGAAGTGAAACCAGTTGTGGAATTGTCGTTTTGCCGGCGAAATTGATGATGGGGACTTTGGAGAGGGAAACAAGTTTGTCTATCAACGGTTTTTCGGAAGGTGTTCCCGATGCGATAACCAGCAGGTTGAAATCTGATTTAAGTTTTTCCGCAAGCTTGGCGAAGCGTTCCAGCGGCCAGCATTTATCAAGCTGGGCGGAAGCCGGAACAAAGACGACGTAATTTTTAGGTGCGATATTGTTTTCAGCAAGGAGTTTATCGACTGAATTGCCAGCCTGTAGATTTACCGGAAAAGTGAATTCTACACGCAGATCGGATGCTCCGGTTTGGGCGACCATTTGAAGATATAGATCGACGAGGTGGCGGCCGTATGCAGGCTGCGAAACTTTATGAGTATAGAACAGAGAGGCAAATTCTCGCGCATCGGCTGGGCCTATACGTTCATTGGCGCCGGTGATAAGTGAGAATAGTCCCGTTCGGATGAGACCCTGAAAATCGATAACCGTATCAAATTCAGGTTTGTGTAAACGAGAAAAAAGCTCTAATAGCTGTGAAAAGGCATGGGGGCTATGCCAACATCCAGCAAGGCGCTTTCGGTCAAACAGTATAATTTCGTCCAGAGCCGGATGGTATTCGATAAGAGGGGCAAATTCAGGACGAATGAGCCAGGCGATGTGAGAATCCGAAAAGCTGCGGCGAATCGCCGAAAGCGCAGGCAAAGCCAGAACTATGTCGCCAAGAGAGCTTGGTTTTATTATCAAAAACTTTCTAAAACAGGATGCCATAAGAAAGTGATTCTATGGGAAAAAGGCAAAAATGGCAATATGCAGTAATTTTTGTTGCGGCTGACCAGTTTAAATTCGGTCAAATGTAGGATCAGATGAAAAAATTTGGCCTGATATTTTGTATCACCGCTTGACAAATTCAAGGATTTTTCAATAATAAGTCGTTTTGCTGCTAAGTTCGGCAAATGGGAAGACGCATGAACAGAAAGTTTGCGGTCCCAATGATTCCCCGATAGCTCAATCGGTAGAGCGAGCGGCTGTTAACCGCTAGGTCGTAGGTTCGAATCCTACTCGGGGAGTTTTTGTAAGTTACGCTGAATTAGATACTTACGAATACCTACCTATGCGGTGGCGCGGCTGTAACCCTTTAATAAAAGCAGTAGTACTCGTACGGTACAAAAACTCATCCGCAATTAATTCTTTGTTCATTAACAAGTCATAACGCACCCCCTAAAGGGGTGGCTTGACGGTTAGGAGCCGTCTCAAAGACAGCCAATATAATTCAGTACGTTTCTACTGTTAAAAACGACCTTCATCTTCTTCTTGCTCCTGACCTTCTTGGTGTCGAATGTAATCTCGAATCTTGTCCAATTCGAATCCAACAGTCGAAACCGCATAACCACGAGCCCAAAAGCTCTCACCGCTAAAATTGCGTTGACGGCCATCAAACTGCCGAGCTATCGCTATAGCACTCTTGCCCTTCAGATATCCAACCACCTCCGAAACTGAATATTTCGGCGGTATCGCAAGGCACATATGCACATGATCGCCAGACATATAACCTTCAATAATCTCGCAGTTCCGTTGACGGGCTAATTCGTGAAAGACCCGCTTGAGATATTCACGAACTTTGCCATACAGTTCTTTTTTCCGACCCTTGGGGATAAATACCACATGGTACTTACAATCCCAACGCCCAACTGCCTAACTCACTTCCTTACCCTTACCTCGCTATTCAACCTGCGGCGGCTGAGAAGGATTTTTCTTCATGTGCTCCGGCATCTCGAAGCCGACCTTGCCCTTCGAATCGCGGAAATCAACGAGGATTTTCGCAACATCCTTTGGGTCGTCAACGACAGTGAATACGTCAAGATCTTTGGGTGCTATGTAGCCGTATTTTTCCAGCATCGTTTCCCGCATCCAGCGTATGAGTCCATCCCAGTAATCACTGCACATAAGTATAACAGGGAAGCTTGCCTGCCGCAGCGTCTGGATGAGCACAAGCGACTCGAAGAACTCGTCCATTGTGCCGTATCCGCCTGGGCATACGACAAACCCGTGCGCATATTTTAGGAACATCACCTTGCGGACAAAAAAGTATTTGAAGCTAAGCGAGATATTCTGAAAGTCATTTGGTTTCTGCTCCATCGGTAGTTCAATATTTAGACCTATACTTTTAGCCCCCGCTTCGGCTGCACCGCGATTAGCCGCTTCCATAATCCCACCCCCGCCGCCGGTAATAATAGCAAAACCACTGCTGCCTATCTCTTTTGCCGTCTGGCGGGCAAGCTCGTAATGTGGGTCATTCTCAACTGTTCTCGCCGAACCGAAAATTGAAACTGCAGGACCTATTGAGCCAAGTTCCTCGAAGCCCTGAGTAAATTCAGCCATAACTTTGAATATTCGCCACAGATCTTTGACCGGACTTTCCACCATATCCATAATATCGTTCTCCTATTGTCACCATAATTCCGGCTTATTCGCAGCCGGGCAGTATTCAGTTATCTCGCAATTCGGACAATCCGGTTTTCGCGCAATGCACACATTTCTGCCATGCATAATAATCGTATGACTGAAAACAGACCAGTCTTTTCTCGGCACAATCTCACACAAATCAAATTCGAGCTTATCTGGGTCGTGCGTATTTTCGCTTAATCCAAGCCGTCGGCTGAGCCTTATCACATGCGTATCGCAGGTAATAGCCGGCTGACCGTAAGCGTTGCAAAGGACACAGTTTGCCGTTTTTCGACCGACGCCGGGCAGTTTCAATAGTTCATCCATTGTATGGGGGACATCGCCGTTGTAATCGCTGATTATCTTTTCGCACGCCGCTTTAATATTTTTTGCCTTGTTGCGGTAAAAGCCGGTGCTCTTAATATCATTTTCGATCTGACTTATATCGGCTTTGGCCCAGTCGGCTGGGTTTTTGTATTTTTTATATATTTCTTTGGCTACTATATTAACGCGGGCATCGGTGCATTGGGCGGAAAGAATGGTGCTTATCAGCAATTGCAAAGGAGTGCGAAACTCAAGAGCCGTTTTCGCGTTGGGGTATTTTTTTTTGAGTACCGCTAAAATTTTGTCGATGCGCCTTTTAGCGTCTTCTTTATCAACCTTGATTTTCTTCTTACTTTTTTTGACAACCATATCCGTACAGTTTATTTTATACTTTTCAATTTTTCGGCTAATTCATTGGCAAAAAATAGCTCATGCCATCGTATGGGTTCATCCTGTCCGGGTATAAACAGCATCGAGACGGGAAGCGCCGGTTCATTATAAATATTCTTTAAATCTTTCGTCGCCGCAAAATCACTTTCGGTAGTGTCGCCTTTGACAGCCAGAACATTCTTTTGTGCAATGAGGTCAGCTATTGTGCCCTTGCTATAAACAGTTCTTTGCACCACCTTGCAGCTAAGACACCAATCGGCTGTCCACTTTATTAGAACGGGCCTGCCTTCTTTAATCGCATCCTGTATAACTTGTGGATCATAACTTTGCCAGTCGATTTTTTCTGACGCGGGCGATTTTAGCAAAAACCATCCACTGGCGACCGTTAAAATAACGGCAATGCCTCGCACGATAATTTTGCGGCTTGTCTTTGTATTGTAATCTATCCACTGTCCCCACATCCACAATGCAAAACCAAGAATCACACTAAAATACAAGATATTTTCCAGCCGCCCTTCGGGTAAGGCAACCATCAATTTAATTGCTATGCCAAGAAGAAGAAAAGCGATAGCCTGTTTGAAAATCTCCATCCACTTGCCGGCTCGCGGAATTTTGTTCAAAAGCGATGGTATCGACGTCAATATAAGATATGGCAATGCCATCCCAAGCCCGATGACCATAATTGTTATCGTGCCCAGAGCCAGATGCTGCGTCTGCGCCCACACAATCGCTGCAGCCAATATCCCGAAACCGCACGGTGTGCTAAGTATCGCCGCAAGAAATCCCATCCCTACAGAACCAATATAGCCGCCCTTTTCCTGCTGTTTGCTGCCGACCGAAACAGGAAGGGTTATCTGAAATGCGCCGAACATAAACATCGCAAGCGCAACTAATATGACCGACATAGCCGCAAGTACCGATGGCTGCCGCAACTGATCGCCCCACTGCAACGCCGTGCCGAACGCAAGCTGCAAAACGATGTTCAATACCGCCAGACAAGCGAAGAAAAGCAGTATCCCAATACTGAACGCCAGTCCCATCGAAAAACTCTTGCCGCGTTTATTTTCTGCAAAACTTACTATCCTCATCACGATAAGCGGCAATACCGGCCAAACACAGGGCATGATATTAAGCCCAAGTCCGGCTACAACCGCCAGCAGAAGTGCAAGCCACACAGGATAATTTGCCCACTGGCCGGTGTACGTTTTTTTCGACTGAGGTGGCGGCACTTCAAAGGCCGGTTTGTCCATCGCAGCAGCCGGATCAACTTTCATCTGTACCGCTAAAGGCTCGAACGTAGGTGTCATACACTGCATCGCCGAGCAAACCGCCCCCTTGATCTGGATTGTAATATCGATAGTTTTATCTTTTATGTCACCAACCCTAAAAGGGACATAGACGGTAAAATCGCCGCTGAAAACCGCGAGGCTCTGCTTAAGTGTCTTGTCGTAATAAGTATGGCTTTCGGGAAAAATGGGGGCAGCAAATTCGATACCTTCGGCAGCGGATGCCTTGACCTTCAAATCCATACCACCTGGCGCCGATTGCGGATCGGCGTAAAAATGCCAGCCATCCTCTGCGGCAAAATGAATTGCCAAGGCAGAATTGGAATCAGGCCGGACTGTATCAAACTGTGATTCGAGACTTGTCGTAACAACATCTTTTTTTATAACCGAAGAAGCCGTGGCAAAGATATTTAAACAAATCAACAGAACCGCAAAGAAGAACCAAAATCTTTTTGTCATAATTATCTGCCCCCGATAATCTGATTTCCTGATATATCTTTTTTAGCTTTGCTGCTCTTTATTTCCTTTTGCTTGCTCTTTCTCTTCTGGCTTTGGATGCTCTTTGGCCTGTTCTGCGGCTATGAGGTCGGCAACCGTTGGGCGTGCAAGTTCTTCGCCATCAACGATCCTCTTGACATCCTCAGCCGAGAGCGTCTCATATTTGAGAAGCGCCTTTTCGATCCGCTCCAGCGTATCTTTATTTTCCTTAATTATTTCCGTCGCTCTGGCGTAGGCTTCATCGATAATACGCTTGATCTCGCCGTCTATCAATTCGGCAGTTTTTTCCGAATAGTCTTTTTCACCGGGCATTACATAATACTCGTTGTTCATGCCTGAATCATTCTCATAGCTAATAAGTCCCAGCTTGTCACTCATTCCCCATGTCACCACCATCTGACGTGCGATGCGGGTAGCCTGCATAATATCGGCTTGCGCACCGCTCGAAATATCATCACAGAACATTTCTTCGCTTATCCTGCCGCCGAAACAGACCTGCAAAAGAGCCATGCAATATTTGCGGGTGAATATCGTCCTGTCTTTTTCAGGCAGAGCAAATGTCGCCCCGCCCATCGGTCCGCGTGGAATAATGCTGACTTTATGCAATGGATCGGCTTCTTTGAGCAGGCACTGCACGAGCGTGTGTCCGGCTTCGTGATAGGCGGTAATTTCTTTTTCGTTCACATCGACGACGCGGCTCTTTTTGGCCCTTCCCCATCGAACCTTGTCACGCGCTTCCTCAAGATCGGCTGTTTCAATAGAATCCTTATTCATCATCGTCGCCGCAAGTGCCGCTTCGTTTATAATGGCGGCAAGGTCTGCTCCGCTGAACATAGGTGTCCCGCGGGCAAGCTTTTCAAAATCGGCGTCGGTAGCCATCTTTACTTTCCTTGCGTGCACTTGTAAAATCTCAAGCCTGCCCTTCAAATCGGGCAGCGGAACAACGACCTGCCTGTCAAATCTGCCGGGACGAGTAAGGGCGTGGTCGAGAATGTCACCTCGGTTGGTAGCCGCTATGACGATAACCTGATCATTGGTATCGAAACCGTCCATCTCAACCAGAATAGCATTAAGCGTCTGTTCGCGCTCGTCGTGACCTCCACCCGCAAAACCAGCTCCGCGTTTTCGACCGATAGCGTCGATCTCGTCGAGGAAAATTATGCAAGGCGAATTATCCTTGGCCTGCTTGAACAGGTCACGCACGCGTGAAGCGCCGACGCCGACGAACATCTCAACAAAGTCACTACCAGATATACTGAAGAACGGCACATCCGCCTCGCCAGCGATAGCCTTTGCCAGCAGGGTCTTTCCACATCCGGGCGGACCTACAAGCAGAACGCCTCGCGGAATGCGCCCGCCGAGCCGCTGAAACTTTTTCGGATTTCTTAAAAATTCGATAAGTTCCGTGACTTCGTCTTTGGCTTCTTCAATGCCGGCTACGTCTTTGAAAGTCACTTTCATTTTGTCTTTGCCGTGAAGACGGTGCTTGCTCCTGCCAAAGCTCATCAGCATGCCGCCTGCGCCGCCTTTGAGATTGCGAGCGAACAAAAAATAAAACAAACCTACCAGTATGATTATTGGCAGAAACATCGAGATAAGGTTCATAATCCAGGTTTTGGCCTGCGGCATAACGACTTTAACTTCGGGAGAATTTTTTAGCATTTCGCCAAGCTGCTCACCCACAACATCCGACTTATAGTCAACAGTAAATGTATTGGGCTGATCGGAGTCTCGCGATTCGATACCGGCCTGGTTAAATTTTCCTTTGATCGACATATCTGATATCTCAATACTCTCGACCTGCCCATTTTTAAAATATGCTGTAAAATCGTTCCAGCCGATAGTATCGTTGGTCTGTTTTCGCAAAAACATAAACAAGGCCATTAAAGTAACAGCAATCAGTATCCAACTGAACGGACTATTGCGATATGTCAGAGCCGGGCCTTTTTTCCCGCCCTTGGGATTTATCGGTGGTAATGGTTTCTTATTTTTTCTGGCTTTATTATCCGCCATCAAGCAATTCCTTCTAAAGTTATATTCAAACAAGCTATAAATCCGTTATCCCGACAAAGTCGGGGTTCTACATTTTTTATTTTTCAAACTGACCAAAAGTCAGATTGAATTACCATTCGGTTTCCATCTGCTCTACAATACGCTGCGCCAGTTTGTTTGCCGCCAGTGACGAGGCATAGTCAAACCCCTGCTCCAGCCACTGCGAATAATCGGCTGAGGCCGTAACAGTCTCATTATCTATCAGCAACTCGCCCGTTCGCAAATCTTTCCAGTTTACTTTTGCCGATAGTGTAATTTCCTTTTCCAGCGGCCTGCCGACCTGACGTTCCGTCGTTAGTACACCCTCATCCACATTTGTAATGTAGCCGCTTATAATGGTATCAGCGCGGTTACGGTCAGTAACAATCTTATATGGGGTTTTTGTTTCTATCTGCTTTCCAAGAGCATCTGTCAGTTCGTATTCAATGCCCCGCCGGAAACTGCTGTCCTCGAACATTTCAACATATACGGTCGATACGTCGGCTCGATAGAGCGATTTGTTGGAATATCCAGAGAACGGATTGCACCCGCTAACGGCTAAAATTATCACTAACATTAACAAGGCTATTTTCTTTATTATTTTCATCCCTGCGCCCTTTGTAACTGCATTTTTTACTATTTCCCGCTTTCGACATTTGTGTTTGTTAACCGCTGGGCAGCCTGTGCCGAAACGCTCTGCGGCCAGTCGTCAACTATCATTTGGTAATACAGGTTGGCAGCCTGACCGCTCTTGGTCTTCTGATAATATTTAGCGATTGTGAGCTGCTTATATGCCATTTGTTCGTCAATCTGCTGGATTTTTTCACTAATCTTCAGTTCCGCAGCCTCGACAGGATACCGCTCGGCAAAGGCCTGGTAATAACTTTTGGCGCTGACAAGCCATGAAGCGTCATATCGAGGCCCCTGATAACCGGCGTGCTTGGTACGTCCCATCGCCAAAAGCGATTTTTTACCAATATCGCCTCCCGGCCAGCGAGAATGAATAAAAGACCATTGATCGTATGCTTCGGCCCAATTGTGCCTCTTTTCATAGTGTTCGGCAACCGCTATGGCGGCTCTTTGTGCCAGCGGGCCGTCCCCGTCACGCCCAATGATCCGTTCCATTATCTTGATGCCCTCGGCATAGCCTTTTATTCGGATAAAGCCAATCACCACCTTTTTGCGACCGTGCAGGTATGCGGTACCGATCTGGTCAAGCCGGTCAAGGGCTGCCTCATAAAATGCACTTTTGGGGTATTTATCCAGAAATTCGATATATTTTCGGACGGCGCGGGTGTAGTGGTTTTTGCCGAATTCTATCTCCGCTTCGATATAGCTGTAGAAATCCTCGCCGGCAAGAGCAGGATACCTGATTACCAGCTTTTTGAAAATACCCATTGCCTTCTTGTTATCGCCTTCGCCGAATGCCTGCTTTAGGCGGGAAACCTGCACATCGAAGTCGTTGCTATCAACCCGCTCAAAGCCCTGCGACGGCCCAAGCTGCCATGTATCGCAAAAACCCAAACCACCCAACAGTAGCATCACCACTGCCGATACTGCCCAAAATGTACACCGACACCGCATAAGCTATCCCCAAAAAATTAATCTAATAGCGTCATTTGGGTTATTATAACCGTTGGTTACCGCTTTGCAAATAAACACTTTAGCAAAAAATCGAGCAAAACCTCAAAGGGCAAATCTATAACGGCGTTTAAAATAAAAATGCCTTTTTTCCAAGGTTTTCGGCTGTCATCAGTCAGCTTTCAGCCCCAAATTCCATCTTTTTACATTCATTGGCTGTTAAAAATTGCAAAACACTGACTCAAAACCAAGATTTTTCTTGAAAGAATAACCAACAGCGGTCAAAATACCACTATGGATTTACAAGCCGTAAAGGAAAAAAGGATTTTTGCTGGAGGCCGAATTATGAAAAAATTGTTGATTTATGTATGCTGTCTGGGACTTATTATGGTGATTGCCGGCTGCGAGTCGTCAAGCCACAACCAGGTCAAAACTACCAGCCTCGATGAGAAAAAAGCTACACTGGTCAAAAAGATAAACAAAAAGTACGATAACCCCGGTCCCCATTATGAACTGGGCTTTTTATATGAGGGACAGGGTTTGTGGCTCCAGGCCGAAAACGAGTACAACCTCGCCATAAGCTTCAATCCCGGTCATAGAGGAGCACAAGCCGGGCTGGTCAAGGTACTCGGCACAACTGGCAATACGGAAAAGAGCAAAATAACCGCCGAACTGTTCATCGAGCAGGTAAAAGGCTCGGCATCGGGTTCGCTGGAACTGGCAATGGGATTCCAAAAACATGGACTGGACGACTATGCACTCAGGACATACAAGCAGGCCTTGAGTTTGGCACCTGATTCGGCGAAAGTCAACCGCCAGATCGGTTTTTACTATCTAACCAAAGGCAATAACGAATTCGGCAGGGATTATTTGGTCAGGAGCTTTCAGCTTGACCCCGACCAACCTGAAGTCGCCAGGGAACTGGGCAGGCTCGGCGTAACCGTCCAGATACCAAGAACTCCGCAGAACGGCAAAAAACTCGACAAAATGGTCGAATAAGCTAACAAGTAATCAGAAACCAAACCTGCTGCGCAGGTTTTTTATCTTTCATTTCAAGCATTTGCCTTATACAAATCGGGTTGACCCGCCTGATAAAACAGGCGTAGAATAGAGTTAGCAAAAGCGTCCTGCCTAAGGCGGATGTATATAGTTTTAAATTTTGACTTTTAGATTATCAAAGGGGGCCGTTATGAAAGTATTGGAACTACTTGACGAAAAGGATGTTGCGTACCAGCTAAGCGAGCACAGGCCTGTTTTTACCGCCCAGACTATGGCACAAGCCGAACATGAACCCGGCAAATTCGTGGCCAAGCCGGTAGTCGTAAAAGCCGACGGCAGGTATCTATTGTGCGTGCTTTCGGCTGCGCATAAGATCGACCTCGACGCTCTGAAAAGACAGATCGGAGCAAAGTCGGTCGAGCTGGCCGATGAAAAAGTGGTTGCCGAGATTTTTGACGACTGCGAGATTGGTGCCGAGCCGCCTTTTGGCAAACCGTATGGGCTGGAAACGATCATGGATAAATCGCTCGACGGCGAAGACCATATCCTCTTTCAGGCAGGATCGCACGACAGGGCTGTTCGCATCTCGCTTGACGATTACAAGCGGCTCGAATCGCCGAAGATTCTGTCGTTCAGCTACCACCAGCAGTATTGATTAATACCCGTAAATGCTGCTACTATGTGATATCCTGATGTCGCGTTATTGGCTGGCCATCGCCTTGATGAAGGCGTCGGCCTCAAGTATGGATGTTTCCATTTCCTTGATAAGCGACGCGATATCGGCTTCCACCGAGGCAAGTTCATTCTGAAGCGACGCTATTGCCTGCGCATTGAGATTGTGTTTCAAGAATAGCACCTGATCCCGAAAAGCCGAGAGAACGGGATCGATTTTGAATTCGGCGTTTTTCATAGCCGCGATAAGCTGCTTATATCGCTGGCGAGTTTCTTTGAGCTTCAGCTCGCTTGCACGGCGCAAGCCCTTGTTGGTATATTGATCCAATTCATCTTCCCATTCCTTGAAAAGCGCATTGGATACGCTTTCGACATCACCGATGTTCTCCCGCACGGCTTTTGCCTTCGATTCGCTTTTTTCAAGCTCGGCATTAAGCTGTGTATATTTATTTTTAAGCTCTCCGCCGCTGAAATTCACAACCGAACTAAATTTTTCCAACGCCGACTGAAACTGCTCTTTGGCATCCTGCTGAGCGTCTCGGGCATCTTCAACACGGTCAACCAATAAATCTCGTTTGTGACGGCCAAACGCCTCCATAGTTTTGTAATAAGCACTCTGGCAGCCAATAAGGGTAAATATCGAAAACACTATAAACAAACTGACTATTCCTCTCATTTTTGATCTCCCTTAAACACATTCTTGCTCTGTTTTATTTGGCCTTTGAGGCAGCCTTAATAATTTTATCTGTACGTTTGTCCGCTAAATGGCTGTTGACTACAAGGATAGCATGTATCACGCCTGGAATCCAGAAAAGAAGCGTCAGAAAAATATTCAGGACAAACTGAACTGGTTTGCCGCAAAGCAGCACAGCCAAAGGCGGCAATACTATCGCAAGAAAATACCTCATTTTTAATCTCCCTTAATCTTACAATTATAGATGACCTATTTGTTCCTTAATATAAAAAACTTTATAAAAAGTTACCAGCCGCCGGGCTGGAGAGTATCGCTGACAGGTTCATTCCACCAGCTTGAGTCGCGCAGATATTGTTTCAGCATCATCGCGGCTACGACCCCATCGGCTGAGGCGGTGGCAAGCTGCATCGCGGCCCCAACGCGGCAGTCACCAGCTGTAAAAACCCCGGGAACGCTCGTTCGCAGATAGCCGCAGTCACAGCGGATAAAGCCATTTTCGGTCAATTCTACAAACCCTTTCAGGAATTGTGTACTGGGCACCATACCGATAAAAATGAAAATCCCGTCGCAGGAGCAATCATCCTCTGCCGATGTTTTTACATTGCGAAGACGCACCGAGCCAACTTTCTTGTCACCCTGTACGGCAGTGACGATACTATCGTATTTTACCACAAGCTTTCCGTTTTTTTCCTGTTCGAGAAGCTCTTCAACAAGCACCTTTGTCGCACGGAACTGGTCGCGGCGATGAACGAGTGTGACTTTTTCGGCGAATTTCAAAAGATGCAGCGTCTCTTCCACGGCTGTATTACCACCGCCAACAGCAACAACGTGCTTTCCCCTGAAAAAAGGCGCATCGCATGTCCCGCAATAGCTGACACCCGCGCCGGCGTTGCGAAATTCGGCTTCACCCGGCACGCCAAGTTTTCGATAATCGCTTCCGGGCGAAAGTATAACCACGCGGGCGATATGCTTATCTTCGTCGCATTGCAGTTCGATATTTCCGTCGGGCAATTTTCTAAGCCCAGTGACATTGCAGCCGGTCTTTATCTCGGCTCCGAAATTTTCGGCCTGACTCTGCATTCGCCCGATAAGCCCTGGGCCGTCTATCTGCTCTATGCCCGGATAGTTCTCGATGCGGTCTGTGTTGGCGATCTGGCCGCCGGGATAGAACTTTTCGAGCACCAGCGTGCTCAACCTGTCCCTGGCGGTATAAAGTGCCGCTGCAAGTCCCGCCGGACCTGCGCCAACTATAACACAATCGTAAACCTTAACATCGCTCATAGTCACCTCAAACGCTGTCTTTGTAAATCCTGTTGTTCTCTTCGCTGTCCTGTTCCTGCAGAAACTTGAATTGCTGCAGTATGTAATCGGCCTTTTCCGGAAACAGAGCAAGTATTGTCTGAATGCTCACCGGCTGAAAAGTATAGCCGTTACTTGTATTAATCCCTGCGATCGTGCGGTCTTTATTAAAGATATACTGCTCTACGACTCTTTGAGCATCGAGATATTCTATAACAACGACCTTGACATCGCTATTTTTCGTTTCTATTTTTGATATAGTCGCGGGTACAAGCCGGCCTTCCGGCACGAGCAGTTCAAGGAGCGCCTTGTTTATATCCGAATCGAGCATATTCCGCAGCATCGCAATAGTAAGGATATCTGGCAGCCACGGCGACTGGGGATTGATTTGATATTCCCTGCCCTGCCCGTCAAAATTCGTAACGGTAAGAACCGAATCGCTGTATTGTGTCTGCAGCGACGCGCGGGCAAACGGGCTGGCGGCGTCGTACTTCCAGACAAATTCACTAAGGTCGCCCGTTCCCTCAAAGGATGTCACCCGCTCCTGATGCAGCGGCGTTTGCATATAAAGAATACTGCTGCCCTGAAGTTTTGAGTCACTCGAGTCCAAATGGTCTATAAGGAATCCAACAGACTGGCCGCTTTTGTTTTTCATTAATAGGAAAAGCGGCGTTTTCTGACCAGCAGGCGGGGTTAATTGGTTGTTTTTGACCGCTTCGACCAGTTGTGCTCCGGCTCGGAGCGGTTTTTCGTTGCGGGCGAAGACCAAAAGCTTGGCTGCGAAAAGGCCAAACACCAAAAAACCGAGCAGAGCGACCTTGTCGAGCGAAAATTTTCTGACTGTATTTTCAAAATCCATAACGGCAATATAGCCGATAAGTCTTTGATAGACAAGGGCTAAATGAAAGTTAGGAAAGTGAGTTATAAAAAAAAAATATTTTTTTTGTTACTTTACCGCTCCTATCGGCGTCTAAATACGTAGTAGGCAAAAATGCTTATCTTTTCATTCCTCCTCCTTGGCCGGTTTGACACAATCGAACCGGCTTTTTTATCAAAAAAAGCCGTGTACAGCCGTTTTTTCTCGTTTCTTACCGTTTCCAGCCGTTTTATTTCGTTTTTTAGCGTGCTGAATCGTATAAATCCGCTGTACCGCGTGCTGTGTCTTGCGTACTGCAAGGAAGGTAAATCCGAAACACGAGACAAGTCAAATTACCCAAATTCACATGTCAAAAACAAACAGCCGAACAGCCATTTTAAACGCAGAGAATGCATTTCGAAATTTGGCTGAAGTATTAGCATTTTTTTCTATTCGGCGGCTGGTGATACCATTAGCGGAGCTTCTCCATTAGTTCGCGCAATCAATGCCGGATGAAAAGCGGCAAAGGCAATTGACAACTGGCTCAAAAATCGTTAGGCTCTGGCACTTTTGTATTGAGCAGACTCCAGCAAGCAGGATGCTACATCCCAAAAAAGGATCGCGATGCCTAAACGTAAAGATATTCACAAAATAACGATAATCGGGTCGGACCCTATCGTGATTGGGCAGACCATGCGAGAAGATGTACCCCCTGCTTTTTGTCGATTTATCGAGCCAACATATCTGTCGCTTAGACAAGGTGTTGAATGAAAAAATATTATATATTGCTTTTGGTCATTTTTTTATGTTTGTGCGTTTACATAATTGACAGCTTAATATCACAGAAGCCACAGCAAAGTTACGCAGAACATAATGCTATCCCGCGCAGGGTTATCTCCATAAGCCCCGCGACGACAGAAGTTATTTTTGAACTTGGCTGCCAGGAAAAGCTCATAGCAATTAGCGATTTTTGTAATTATCCTGCTCAAACCGAGCAGATAATGAAAATCGGCGGCAGTATAAATCCAAACTTCGAACGGATTAGTTTTTTAGAACCGGATTTGATAATTGTTCATGGCCGATGTGATGATATAATTGATTTCTGTAATAAAAAACATATCGAGTTTATAAGCGTTAACTTTAAAAGCATAGATGGAATATATGAAGATATTACACAGCTTGGAGCAAAACTCGGCTGTCCTGACGCTGCCGAAAAGTTGTGCGGAAGAATCAGAGGCGATCTTGAAGACATAAAAAATAAACTGTCGTCAGCGAAAAGGAAAAAAGTGTTCTTTTCTCTTTATAGAACCCCTGGTTCACTTGCCGGCATAACAACAGCCGGACCAAAAACTTTTTTAACCGAACTTATAAACATTGCCGGCGGGACCAACATCTTTAATGATGTTCAGCAGGATTACCCCGTAATTTCCAAAGAGGCGCTCGTCAAACGTCAACCGGATATCATTATTGAAACCTATTCATATTCCGCGGGGAAAAAAGATATTCCGGCTTCGGAGGATTTCAAGGAACTTGGAAAATTAAATGCAGTTATAAATAATAATATCTATACTGTAAATGCTGACCTTCTGTTAAAACCTGGCCCAAGAATAAGCCAGGCTGCCTTGGCGTTGGCCAAAGTGATACATCCGGAGATTTTTGATGAAGAACTGTCTGCTGAAAATTGAAAATATCAGCTATACCTATGTGCACACCGGCTGGAAGCTCGACAGCATAAGCCTTTCCATAAATACAGGTGATTTTGTAGGCATTGTCGGGCCAAACGGATCAGGCAAAAGCACACTATTGAAAATAGCCGCCGGTATTTTACCGCCGGTAAGCGGACGGGTACATCTTGAAGGCAAACACATTAGGAAGATACCCAGAAAAAAACTGGCACAAAGTATGGGATACTTGCCTCAGCAGATTAATCCTGTATTTGATTTCAACGTCGAGGAAGTGATTTCGATGGGACGTTTCTGCCACTCCAAAGGTATGGGGCTGATTACGCAGGAAGACAGGCAAATCGTCGCTGATTGTATGCAGGCGACCGAAACATTTTCTTTGCGGAACAGAAGTATTACAGAACTTTCAGGCGGAGAACGTCAAAGAGTTATGCTTGCCTCTGTTTTGGCTCAGCAGCCTGGCATTATGCTTTTGGATGAGCCTATGACAGGACTGGATATGCATCATCAAGTAGCTTTTTTTAAGCTCCTCTCGCAATTTGCCGCAAAGGGCATGGCTGTTGTGGTGATTACTCATGACCTTAATCTGGCCAGCCAATTTTGTGATAAGGTACTTTTATTGAACAAGGGCAGAAAAGAGATTTTCGATTCCGTAGAAAAAGTATTTGGCCGGATAGAACAATTGGAAATTTACTCAAAAGACTTGTCCATTTTCAAACATCCGTTAAACCAAAAACCCGCCGTCTTGCCTTATAACAGCGAAAGTGAGAAAGGAATTGAAAACGACAAAATTAATTAAAAAAACATTGAGTTTTCACGGCGTATATTTATATATACTATTCGCGATACTTGTAATTTTATTTTGTCCCCTTATCGGAGCCGAGTCTCTTGATATAAAACGCATAATTCAGGATTTGCAAAATAAGAGCATTTCACAGATCGACACGAATATTTTTATTTATCAGCGGCTGCCGCGAGTTTTGCTGGCTTTCATAACCGGAGCAGTTCTGGCTATGTCAGGTAATACATTTCAGATAATTCTGCGTAATCCGCTTGCTACGCCATATACGCTTGGGGTAACAGGCGGCGCAGCAGTCGGCGCGTATCTGGCGATAGCTTTTCCATTTTTACACCTTACCATTGGAAAAATAAGTTCGGTTCAGTTCATGTCTATGGCAGGAGCCGGTTTGATCGTTGTACTGATATATACGGCTTCCCGGAGAAAAAAAGGCTTATCTATGAACACCATGCTCCTGGCGGGGGTCACAATCAGTATTATGTGCGGAGCATTCATCCTTTTAATCCGCTATCTCACTAAACCTCACCTGCTCGTATCTCTGGACAGATGGACGATGGGCAGGCTCGACACTGTTGGCTTTGACTGTTTTTATTCTATCCTTCCATTAGTTATCTGCGGCTTGATTTTGATTGCTGTACATATTCGAAGTCTTAACCATATAGCACTTGGCGAGGAAATGGCTTTGGGCCATGGCGTTGATGTGGCGTGTGTTCAGAAATATTGTTTCATAGGCGGTTCTATCGCCACAGCCGCTGTCGTCTCAGTGGTAGGGCCGATCGGTTTTATCGGCTTGATAATCCCTCACATCGTAAGGAAAATGTCTGGCTTCGATAACAGGATTGTGATGTTTGGCTGTTTTTGTCTTGGAGGCGCTTTTCTTGTCCTGTGCGACGCTTTGGCAAGGACTGTTATTGCCCCGACTGAAATACCGGTTGGAGTTATTACCGCGCTTATCGGCGGTCCGTGTTTCATATACTTGCTGATTAAAAAAGATTAAGCTGTTTTCACGGAAGCGTAAAAAAAAGCCCCTGTTACGGGGCTTTATGAATTTTCACAAAATTGTCTAATTGTCTCGCGGATGAGAATTGTCATAGACCTCTTTTAACCGGCTGGTCGTAAGGTGTGTATATATCTGTGTTGTCGAAAGTGACTGGTGCCCCAAAAGCTCCTGCACGCTTCGCAGGTCAGCGCCGTTATTTATCATATGAGTAGCGAAACTGTGCCGCAAGGTATGCGGACTGATATGAGGATCGAGTCCCGCTATTTTCAGATATTTATCCATTTTGCGGCGAACGCTTCGTGTGCTCAGCCGCTTGCCGTGCTTATTGATAAACAGCACCTTGGAATCAACATTCTCATTATTTTGAGCACGCCTGTTGCGAAACTCAATATAGTGCTGAATTGACTGCAAAGCCGAAGAACCTATAGGAGTTACCCGTTCTTTTTTACCTTTACCGCGAACGTGCACAACTTCGCTTAAAAAATCGACATCATCCATATTAAGCGCCACAAGCTCGCTGACTCTGATACCGGTACTGTAAATAGTCTCAAGTATGGCTCTATCCCTTGCCCCAAGCCAGCTATCTATCGGCGGGGTTTCGAGCAGCCGCTTTACCTCGTCATATTCCAAAAATCGAGGCAGCTTCTTATCCTGCTTTGGGGTTCGAATAGCCGTAACCGGATTTGAATCAACGATTGCGCGTTTGACCAGGAACTTATAAAAGCTCCGCAGGGTCGCGATTTTGCGAGCCACCGTTGATTTGCAGTAGTGCTTTTCATCAAGTTCCACCAAATACCCCCGGATGTCATTGACATCGACTTTCAACAGCATCTGCTCTGTCAAGGGTTCGGCTGCCACGGCAACTGCGGTCGCGGCATGTGCATGTTCGCTATCGCCATTGTAAAAATTCGAATGGGCATCGTGTTCATGCCGCTCATCCTGACCAACGCCGCTCGACCTGCCTGCCAGAAACTCACCGAATTGCTGAAGGTCGGCTCCATAGCATTTGGCCGTATGGTCAGAAAAACGCTTTTCAAAATTGAGGTAATTCAAGAAATTCTGAATGACGGGAATACTTTCCATAGTTTCACCTAAAATTATATAAAGGTTAAATTTTATCCGCTAATTATGAACATGCGAATCCCTGCTGTCGTCAAGAATTTGCTCTGCCTCACCTATAAGCGACTGGGTCAGCTTGAAACTCAGCACAGCCGCATCAAACCAGTCAAAATCCGTTCGGCTGTCTTTGGCCTGTAAGATCAGCGATTCCAATAGCTTATCTTCACAGCCGCGGTCGAAACGAAAGATATATTTCTCTTTGCCTTTATTGAGGATCAATTGTTGTTTGTTTTTTTTCATTCATAGATATTATCGGCCAAAGAAGTGGTTCTCTTTACAAAATGGATGCAAGGCGTAAGAATTTTTGGAATATAGAGGGCGAAAAAATAAAAAACGGCTATTTTGCAAGAAAATAGACTACATCACCTTTTTTTTCGGACGTAACAAGGCCGTCGGCTTGCAGCGATTTGATATGCTTGACAGCCTCGTTGGGGTGCAGCCCCATCCCGGAGCATATGTCATCTATTGAACATGGCCGTCGTTTCAGCATTGAAAGCAGCGATTCAGCCGCGGCCTGGATATGTTTTGTCTTCGCCCCGCCGGAAAAATCGGCTATGACTTCGACGTTGCCGCCAAGCCGTGCGGCGATTCTTTCCATCTTTTCAATACTGATACGCTCGATATCCATATCGGCGGTAGGACGGACGGCAGTATTGAGCTGAACCTTATCGGGTTTTGTCAGTTCTATAAAATGCCTGAATTTATCTACTGAATCATCATCGGTGTTGATGCCCTCCACCAAAAACACTTCCAGCCATATCGGCCCATTGTATTCGCTGCGGAACGCGACAAGGCCATCGACCAGTTTTTCAAAGGTCAGCCCAGATGCAGGGCGGTTTATTTTTTCGAAACTTTTCTCGTCAACAGCATCCAGCGACGGCACGACAAGGTCGGCCTTGCTGCAATCGGCTCTGGTCTCGGTCTGGAAAAGCAAGGTTCCATTGGTGATGACGGTTACCGGTATTTTGGAAAACCTTTTTATTTGCTCGATCAGGTAGCCCATCTGGGAGTTCAGCGTCGGCTCGCCCGAACCGCTTATGGTTATGTAATCGGCCTCAATACCGGATGCAAGTTTCTCCCTTAGCTGGCTAATTACATCTTCGATAGGCACAAAAGGTTTTCGCTCGATACTCTTTTCGGTCGTCCCGCCGATCTGGCAATACACGCAATCGAGAGTGCAGACCTTGAAAGGTACAATGTCGACGCCGAGACTAAGCCCCAGCCGCCGAGACGGAACCGGACCAAAAA
>JAQURJ010000021.1 GCA_028715705.1 Phycisphaerae bacterium
AAAAGTGGGAAGAGTAAGAAAGGTAAGAAGGGTTTGAAGGGTAGATTGCTCCGCCATTTCGACAAGCTCAAGGCAGGCAGCGTTCGCAAAGTCAATCAAAAGTAAATATAAAAAAGTAAAAATAAAAAATGAGGAAAAGCGATGTTTGAGACAGAAATATTTGGGGAGCAGTTGGGTGCGGATTATTTGGAGTGGCTGGTCGAGCAGCAGTGGCCGCAGGTGAATAGTCACTTCGGCAGGCTTTGGGAGTATTACGCCAATGATATTGTCGATTTTAGCGGCAGCGGGGCAGTTGAGCGAAAGGTGAACGAATCGGGCCGCGGGTATGTGCAGGCGCAGGAATATGGCCTTCCTTCTCGAATCACAGGTCTTCAATACAGCGGTGGGACATTGACTGGTGCGCGGGCGGCTAATGTAAGTCGAAAGGAAGTTGTGATAGAAAACGACATCGGCTGGCGAGTAAACGCCACTGTGGACTTTCTTTTCGGCAAGCCTATCGAGTTTGTGAGTCAATCGCCGGAGGCGGGCAGGCGTGAAAAAATAGAATGTGTTATAAAGACGCTGTTTGCAGCCAACGGTGGTATCGGTTTCTTTCAGGATATGGCGGTGCTTGGCGGGGTTTACGGTTTTGTCGATTGTCTCGTCAGAACAGGTGAGCATATCAACGAGCATTTCATTAATCACTCCGAAGGTGACATTTCTTTTGATCAGGTTTTAAGGCTGGCGGGAACGATCGGACTTGAACTGGTTGAAGCTCCGCGAGCACTGCCTGTCCTGGATGAAAACGATTACAAAAGAATTAGGTTTTATATTCAGCATTTTTACCAGAAGAAGAATCGGCTGGGCGATAAGGGATCTTTTTTGTCACAGATATTGTCACGGGGATGCGATAAGCGGAAGACGGCGTCTGTGACCGAGATTCTATCGAGTGACGCGTGGCAGAGATACGAAGACGGCGAACTGGTCGCGGAGGGGGGGCTGCCGTGGGGATTTTTGCCGGTGGTACACATTCAGAATATCGCTCAGCCGTATTATTATGAGGGGCTAAGTGACGTGGAGCCCTTGATGCCTTTGCAGGATGAATTGAATACTCGGCTCAGTGACAGGGCCAACCGTATCACGTTCCAGTCGTTCAAGATGTATCTTGGCAAGTGCATCGAAGGATTCGAGGATCGGCCTGTGGCTCCGGGAAGAATGTGGTTCACGGATAATCCAGAGGCTTCAATAGAGGAGTTCGGTGGTGACTCGGCTTCGCCGAGCGAGAATAGTCATATCGCAGAAATTCGCGAAGCGATGGACAAGGTAAGTGGGGTGACACCGCTTGTAGCCGGTATATTGAAAAACAAACTCGGTCACCTGACAAGCGCGGTAGCCTTGAAGCTTACATTGATGGGAATGCTTTCCAAGACGGAACGCAAACGATTTACTTATGGTGAGGGAATCAAGCGGATATGCCGTATGTCACTGGAAATTTTAGACAAAAGCGACATTTTCCCAACAACCGAACAGGAGCGTGACATCGAAATAAGATTCGCAGAACCCTTGCCGGAAAACACAATAGAAAAGCTGGAGGAAGCGAGGATGAAGAAGGATTTGGGAGTCGACACCGGGAAAATACTGAAGGAACTTGGATATTAATTCAAAACAAAAATAAAAGAGTAAAAGTAAAAATGGTGACGGAGATAGAATATGGAAGTTGATGAATTGAAGGCGGAATTGGAGAGTGAACGGACAAAGGTAGGTGAGTTGACGGCGAAGTTGGAGGACGTGCGGCTCGAAGGAGAGCTTTCGCGAAAACTTGCCGAGGCGGGGGCGATAGATATCGATGGCGCGCTTGCGATAGCCAAAGAAAAAATAACTGACGGCAGTATCGACGCTAACGCCTGTGTTGAAGAGTTGAAGAAACAAAAGCGTTATCTGTTTGCCGTATCGGCGGATAAAGTGACATTGCCTGTTAAAACGGCAGGCGCAAGAGAGAAGATAAACAGCGGTGAAACGGCTTTGCAGAAAGCGGCACAAAAAGCGGCAAGAAGCGGCAGCAGGGTCGACCTGCATGAATATCTGCGTCTTCGAAGAACAAGATAAAAATTTTGTCATTGCGAGCGAAGCCTGCCCCGACCATTTATGGTGGGCGAAGCAATCTACAGTGTAAAGAAGTATTTTTAATTTTTTTAAGAAAGGAAGAAACAAATGGCATTTACAGGAAAAGCGACATATTCGGCGGGGACGAACCTGCCGGAACTGGCGGAGGATGTATCGGATCTTATCGGGATAGTGTCACCGTATGAGACGCCGTTGTTGGACGCACTTGGTGATCCGATGCGTGAGGCTCGAAGCACGCATCATGAGTGGCTCGAAGACGAGTTACTGCCGAACAAGGATACAATCAATGACGCGACGTATTCCGATCCAGCGGAAGATCCCGATTTTGTGGTGTCGCACGGAAGCCGTTTCAGAGTCGGCGATCAGGTTCAGGTTGCAAACAGCGAAGAGCTTATGCTGGTGACAGCGGTGAATGGTGACACTCTGACCGTTGTTCGCGGTTATGCCGGGACAACGCCGGAAGAGCTTGCCGATGGGCTTACAGTGAACATTCTCGGCAACGCGGCTTTGGAAGGCGCAGATAAACCCGATGCGCGATTCAGCAATCGCATTCGCTGCGGCAATTACACGCAGATATTTACCGCGGCTGTTGAAGTGAGCGGGACCGACATGGCCGCAAGCCAGCTTGGTCTTGCTGACGAGATGGATTATCAAAAGCAGGAGCGTCTTCGTGAGATGATACGTGATCTGGAAAACACGGTGATAAACGGCGGTCAGGTTGGCACTAATCCACAGGGCAGCGCAACAGTTCGCCGTTCGATGAAAGGTATCATCGGCCATCTTAGCACCAACGTGTTCTATGCGGGCGATTCAGGATTTCCTTCGGGAGCGGATTTGAATGAAGAGAAACTCAATTTTGTTCTTCGCCAGATATGGGAGAACAGCAATGGCCAGATTGACCTGATTGTTGTCGGCGGTTTCCAGAAACGTAAGATCAATGGCTTTACCGGTGAGAGCAGAAATTACGCGTCAGGTGACGAGCGTTTCGCCAATATGGTCAATATTTACGAGAGCGACTTCGGTGTTTGCAGGATAGTTACGACCCGATGGATACCGCAGGATGCGATTCTGCTGCTCGACAGCAGCAGGATTAATGTACTTCCGCTTGCGGGCAGAAGTTTCCACTTCAAGCCTTTAGCCAGCGGCGGTGACTATGAGTGCGGTGAGTTGATAGGTGAATACACGCTGGAACTGAAGAACGAGGCTGCGCACGGGATGATCCGAGATTTGAGCGTAAGCTAAGAAATGTACTGCGTGCCTGGTACTGCGTACTGCGTGGAACATTTCGCAGTATGCGGTACACAGCACGATTTTGCCATCTGGTGCAATTAGAGGAAAAGTGATGGATATTTTCGCAAGTGACAGGGACATATTGGTATTCGAGACGGCTGTTTTTGGTGACATATATTTGCCTGGACAGGTTCTGTGCAGCGGCACAGGGGCGGTCGTTGCCGGAACAAGTTTTTTGGCGGCGGGAGAGGATTTCATCTCGGCTAAAGTTCGAAGCGGCGGTGTGATATATCTTAAAAGTCTTGACGAGACTATCGACGCCTGTTTTGAAATAGTCAGCATCGATTCGGAAACGCAGCTTTCAATCTCGGTATTGCGGCAAGACGGTGACACGGACCCGATAGGCGCAGGCACGGCTGTTGATGTTTATTATCGCATCTGTACATATCGGCCTCAAATTGCCGAGACGAGTTTGCAGTTGGCCGAATTTCTGGGTCTTGGTCCAATGAATCCTGCGGGTGAATATGAGGTTTCGCAGATAAGCAACGCCGATGTTTTAAAGCGGGCTTGTGTCTTTTCGGTTCTTTCGTGTGTTTACGCGATGCAGTCTAATGGCGGCGAACAGGATCATTGGGAGAAGAGCCTCTATTACAAAAATAAATTCGAGCGAGCCAGAGAGCGGCTTATTGTAGGTTTCGATACCAGCGGTGACGGCGTTGCTGACGTGATAAGATTCGGAGGCTCGGTAAAGTTGAAGAGAGATTAAAAGCGTAGTTAGTACCGCTTGCTGTGTACCGCGACAAAACGCAAGCCATATAATACAGGGCGAAAAATGAATAGATGGCGGTTTAACAAACAGATAAATCTTTCGGTGCTTGTTGAACTGGTGCTGCTGGCATCGCTGATATTGGGCAGCTGGATAAATCTGCAAAGACAGCTTGATACTCTTGGTCACGATGTGGCTATGCTGCTTGAATGCCAGAAAAATTTTGAGCGCAAGCTTGAGATCATTACCGAGCGAAGTATCGGATATGAATACAGGATACAAGCATTAGAAGATAAAAAATAAAAATGTAAAAAGTAAAAATAAAGGAAGCGAAAATGAAGAAATGTATAGTACTTTCGATAGTGTGTTTGATTATTGCCGGCTGCGGGGGATTGCGGTTTGAGCCGAGTGAAGCGGCGAAGCAAAACGCTTTGCTGCATCACAGAACAACTCAAGCGGCCGCACAACAGGCAAAGATCGAAAACAGTTCACAAAGGCTGCAAGGATTAACCGAGCTTGGCGAATTGCAGAGCAGTTCATTTGTGGGTTATTATGGTTTGCCGGCTGAATCTATTCAAACGGAAACTGTTGACGATATTCTTTCGGAATCGAACGCCGCTCTTGCGAAAGAAGCTTTTGACGAATCATTGGACAGGCCGGACGGTTGGGATATAACCAATGGTACGTTGGATATGGCTATTGGTATAGCGGCTCTGTTCGGCGGAGCTTACGGGATAAAGGCGCTTCGGTTTTTGCAGGAGGCAAAGGATAAGTCACTGGCGCTTCGTGAAATAGTCAAAGGCAACGAGCTATTTAAGCAGGAGCACAAGGCATACTCAGCAAGCTTCAAGGAATCGCAGGCAAAACAGTCGTCCGCTACAAAGCAGATAGTATCGCAGATAAAAAGTGAAGCATAAGAAAAATTAAAAATCAAACTGTAAAACTGTGGAGCGGCTTTGCCGCGGCTATTTTAGCAGACTCCTCGACAAGCTCGGAGTGACAAAGCCGTTGCTAAAGATATACCGATATGAACAGACATAAAAAAGGAGACGAGGCTTTTAGAGATCACACTCTTCCGAAATCTCGTCTCCCAACGCGGAGGTGTTCGTACGCCTACACTTCCGCATTTTTATTTTTACTATTCCCTATAACTACTAGTTGCCTGAAGGGAATTTGTTCTTAAAAAAATAAATATTTGAGGATTTTATGGTTGAATCCGGCGAAGACATTATAGCGACAGAAAACGGGCAGAATATGTTTGAGAATTTTCGTATAACACGGCCCGCAAGCAAGGAACTTCTGCGGAAATATATCAGTATTTTTCTCGACGTCTTGATACCCGACGTAAATATATGCCCGGAACACAGCAGCCCGATGGATTATCTTTGGCACAGCTTTAATAACGATTTTGCGGTGAATTCGATCAACGGAGACTGCATAGTATGGGCCAATCGCGGGGGCGGCAAGACCGAGCTTGCGGCTATAGCGACGCTACTGGATTGTGTTTTTAAGTCCAGCTGCCAGATTCGGATACTTGGCGGTTCGGGCGAGCAGAGCCGGAGGGTATATGAGTATTTTGTTCGTTTTGCGACAAGAGGGTACGAGGGTTTTCTGGCGGATGGCATCGAAATGGAAAAGGCGGTATTTACCAATGGTGCGGCTGTCGAAATAATGACCCAATCAAGCAGGAGTGTTCGCGGCCAGCATATTAACAAGCTTCGCTGCGACGAGGTGGAGCTTTTCAGCGAGGATGTTTTCAACGCAGCCAAATTCATTATGCAAAGCGGCGACGGTGTCTATGCAGCGATGGAACTTGTCAGCACGATGCACCGGCCTTACGGTATTATGCAAAAGCAGATCGCCCAGGCTGAAAAATTTTCGACGCCGATATTCAAGTGGTGTCTTTGGGAAGTTATCGAGCGATGCCGTGACAGGGAGTGCAGCCGATGTCCCTTGTACAGTGACTGCGTGGGAAAGGCGAAGCGAGCCTGCGGCTATTTGAGTATTGACGATAGTATTTCGCAGATGCGGCGGAGCAGCCGTGCCGGCTGGGAATCGGAGATGCTCTGCCGGATGCCGAACCTGGAGAACGCGGTATTTGCCGAGTTCAACCCGGATATTCACGTCGGCGAAATCAGGTTCGATCCGAATTTGCCTTTATACCGCACGATAGATTTCGGTTTTATAAATCCGTTCGTGTGTCTGTGGATTCAGGTCGATGGCGACGGTGTCGTGCGGGTTATCGACGAATATGTCTGTTCGCGGGCTACGGTAGCAGTACACGGAGCGTTTTTACTTTCGCATACGCCTTTGCCTCAGTCGCAGGTTGCCGGGACGTTCTGCGACCCTGCTGGTGCGGGCAGCAACGATGTCACCGGCACAAGCGCGGTAAAGGAACTTCGGCGGATGGGGATAAATGTCCGCTATCGCAAAAGTGCTATACAGGAGGGAATCGAGCTTATCCGCCGGGCTTTGCGAAATGGAGATGGAAAGAGCAATCTGCTTATTTCAAATAAATGCCGTTTATTGATAGAGGCGATGCGATGTTATCATTATCCCGAAATAAACTGCGGACCGCAAAGCGAACTGCCGTTAAAGGATGGCGTTTATGACCATTATATTGACGCCCTGCGTTACTTTTTTGTCAATTACTATCGGCCCAATACTGTCAAGGTGCGAATGTATTAGAAAGCGTAAAAGTGTGGAAACAGCGAATCCAATTTCATCACTTGGTTGTTTTGCGGCTGTGTTTGCGAATAAGGGAAAGAAGTTTTTCGACCTCTCCGCTTTTGCTGGCGTAGGCGACGGCTCCGGCCTCGAGCATAGCGTCGGCACGATCGATTTCGTCATACATTGAAAGTCCGATGATACGGATATGCGGCAATTGTGTGTTTATTATTTTTGTGGCCTCAAGTCCATTCATTCGCGGCATACTGAAATCCATCAAAATAACGTCAGGGTGCAAACTAAGAGCCATTTCGACGGCCTCTTTTCCGTCCACGGCTTGACCGACAATCTCGATATCCGGCTCGTGATTCAACAATGCGCAAAGTCCCTGCCGCATAACGGTGTGGTCGTCGGCCAAAACGACACTTATTTTGCCGCCGGTCGCCGCTTCAGCGGGCACGGGCATAACAGCAGCGGCAGCAACAGGCTGCGGTTTTTTCTCTGTGATATCTTCTGGATAAAGAGCTGGCGCCGTTAGAGTGAATTTCGCGCCCTGCCGAGGTTTGCTTTCGATTTTTAATTGCCCGCCGAGCAGCGAAAGCCGCTCGCGTATGCTGAATAAACCAAAGCCGGTGTCTTCACCGCCTGGCCGACTTAGTTTTTCTGGGTCAAAACCAACGCCTTTATCGCTTACCACAACTTGTATATCATCCCCGTTCACCCGTGACACTTCCACTTTTGCGGCGGTGACACCGGCATGTTTTACTATATTAAGAAGAAGTTCGCGGACAGACTGGAACAAAAGTATCCTGACATCTTCGCGTTCGGATGTAATTTCCTGCGTGTCAAGTTCGATAGTTAAGCCGTGTTTTTCCTCCATCCATCTTGCCAGCCATTCGAGTCCGGTTGTAAGGCCGGCCTCGTGCAATATCGGCGGTGAAAGCTCTACGGTAAGCGAGCGCGACGCGGCGATGGATTCCTTTAGCAGGCTGTGAATTTCGCGGATGGAATCTTTCTGCTGATTATCTTTTGCCTTTCGCCCCAAGACCTCAAGGCCGAATTTTGCTCCCACAAGAAGCTGCTGCAAATGGTCGTGAAGTACCTGGGCGAGACGGTGACGTTCACGCTGTTCGGTAAGTGTAAGTTCCGAGGCCAGCCTCGCCAATTGCTCGGCTCTTTGCTGAAGTTCGATATTCTTTCCATCTAATTCAGCTTCAGCCAGCTTACGTTCAGTAATATCTCTCGCAGCCGCAAATACCCCTGTAACATTCCCTGCTTCATCCCTATAGATAGAAGCATTGTACAGAACCGGCGTCGTATGCCCGTCAATATGACGGATTTGGAGCGGATAGTCGCGCACCAATCCTTCCTTAAAGACCAGCTGATAACCAGCTTGCGCCTTATCCGGCTCGGTAAAATAATTGGAAAAGTCTGTCCCGATAAGCTGTTTTCGAGGCACGCCTGTAGCTTTTATAGTCGCCTCATTTACGTCGGTAATCTTTCCGTCGCGGCTGATTGTCACAAGGGGGTCAAGGCTGGCTTCGATGAGGTTGCGGGTGTAGAGAGATACTCGGTGTAATTCCGCCTGCGACTGCTTGTGTGCGGTAATATCGACGCCTACCTCCATAATCAAAGGCGAGCCGTCGCTATCAGTGAAGGGGTAGTCGTAGATATCGTAATTTCTGCCGTTGGGACCTGTCCACTCCCAGAAATGGGGCTTATTGGTTTTCAAAACCGTATAAGTTTCGCAAATCTCACAAGGCTCAATACGATTGAACAAAAACTCATAGCATTTTTTGCCGTTGTCATCGCCAAACCATTCGCGGAAGGTGTGATTGGCATAAGCGATGCGATAATCAGGCGTCAAAAGCACCGCGTAGGCAGGCATCATTTCGAGCACATCTTCAAACCGCTTGCGCTCATACTCAAGCGCATCGGCAGTTTTCTTCAATTCAGCCGTTCGTTCCAGAACTCGCCTTTCAAGCTCATCGCGAGCCTGACGCAACAGCAATTCCATATTTTTACGTTCGGTTATATCCTGCGTAGTTCCAAAGCCGCCAAGCAATTCACCGTCCTTGTCGAATTCGAGTTCTGCCCTTTCGCGCACCCACCTGATCTGCCCATTAACAACAATTCGATGTTCGATATCATAATGTTCGCCAGCAAGAGCGGCTTTCCATTTCTTGTCAACATACTCACGGTCATCTGGAGGAATAATGGACAGGAATGTCTCATAGCCCATAGCTGTTCCGGCGGGTATCCCGAATATCCTGTGGTTCTCATCCGACCAGGTTAATTCATTTTTTTGCACATCCATCCGCCAGCTTCCGATATTTCCGACAGTCTGTGCTCTATTCAGGTCCTCACGATTTCGCCGCAGCGCATCCTCGGCGGTTTTCCGTTCGGTAATGTCACTACCGTACAGGTTGATGTATCCGGCATCCTTAACAAACGCAACCCCAAAAGAATAAACCTTTTGCGGGGGACAGGGTATTTCGAATTCCTGATTTTTACCTTGTTTTATAACCTGCTGTATTGGTTTAAGCAGGATATCAGGCAAAAGCCCCCCTTCTCTCCACTTCATATCTTTCAGTAGAGCCTTTGCGGGGCTATTGGCATAAAGCAGCTTGCCGTCAAGAGAAGTTCGCATTACTGGATTAGGGTTTTCTTCCGGGAATTTGGTAAGATCGGCTACCCATTTTTCGGTCTCTTTGGGTAAATTCAGATTTTTAGCTTTTTTAGCCAATTATGCACATCCCCATAAGAATAAGAAGAATTTGAGGCGCACAGATCAAACATATAAGTCTGCCCCCAAACTATTAAGTATCCATACTACTTTAATTATAATTGCTTTTCAAAATAAATTTAAAGCAAATCAACCGTCCTGGTTGAGTTTTTATAAAAGCAGGACTATTTTCATGGTTTTTTCAGATATTGGGCGGTCATGGAATCTGGAGCGTTTTTTGTAAGTCTGACACGGACGATATCGTTGTTTTTGATACTGTTATCGGTGTTTTTGAAGCTGACCGTAAAATACCGCTCAGCCAGGCCGCTGCATGTTTTGCCACCCTTTTCGACCAGAACATTTGCGGTTTGGCCAATGAACCGCTGGCGAAACCTAAATCCAAGCTGCTCATCCAGTTCTCGCAGGATAGCGGCACGTTTTTTGATTGTTTCGGCTGATATGTGGCTAGGCATTTTTGCCGCGGCTGTCCCTGTTCTTGCTGAAAATGGAAAGACGTGCATCTTGGCAAAACAGATTTTTTTAGCTATTTCGAGGGTTTTTTTGAAGTCTTCTTCGGTTTCGCCGGGAAAGCCCACTATCAAGTCGGTGGTAATAGACGGCTGGTTGAGGCGGGTCTGGATTCTGTCCACCGAATCGAGGAATTCGGCGATATTGTACTGGCGGTTCATTTTCTTGAGGGTTTGGTCCGAGCCGGACTGGAGCGATAAGTGCAGATGGGGCAGTATTTTATCGCAGTTACAGAAGACATCCAATAATTCATCGGTTACGTCGGCAGGTTCAAGTGAACTTAGGCGGATACGGCGAATTTCGGGTATTTGAGCAATCTCTCTGAGTAATAAAGCCAGATGCGGATTTTTCCCGTTAGGCCATTTTTTACGCCGGACAGACTGCTGACTGTAAGCGCCAAGAAATATGCCGGTAACGATTATCTCTTTGTGCCCCGCACAGGCTAGCCGCTGAGCCTCTGAAATGACGGTTTTGCGGTCACGGCTGTGAACAATCGAGCGGGTTTTTGGTATGATGCAATATGTACAAAAACCATCACAGCCGTCCTGAACCTTTAGAAAAGCGCGGGTTTGCCCGTGGTAAGATGAAAGAGGCGGGAGGCTGTTGTCTGGCAAGTCTTTTTTAGGCTTGATTTTAAGGCGATTATTTGGTTTAATTTCGGTAGAGTTGGAATTCTGGGCAAAAGAGGTGGTTTTGATAAGCTCTAAAAGGGTTTGTACGAGTTTATTCCGGTCTTTTACATGGATTATCCCCTTCCCTGAGTTTTCCAATTCACCGATATTAACAGCAGGCAGGCACCCGCAGAGCACAATTGCAGCGTTTGGGTTTGTTTTTACGGCCTTGGTGATGTATTGCCTGCTTTTGGCTGAAGCTGTGTGTGTAACGCAGCAACTGTTGACTACTATCAGGTCCGGCTTTTTGCAGGGACGCAAGCCGTGAAGCGCCAGCAACTCGTGAATCTGGCGGCTTTCATACTGGTTGACTTTGCAGCCAAGTGTAAAAATGGAAAAAGTTTTCATGATCTGGTATAATAGCTTAGCGTATTATTTTTTGCAAAAGTGTAAGCCAAAAGGGTTCGATAATCAAGGAGTGAGCTGTATTAAATGAATAAGTGAATTTTATCGGGCCTAAGGACATCAAAAATACCGAAATTAGTCCTGATTTTGTGAAATAAGCGCAATTATAGAAGAGGTTATCTGATGGCTTCAAAAACTAGCTGTGTATGGGCAATCGACATTGGAAATAATTCATTAAAAGCGCTGCGCCTGACTGATATTAACGGAGCCGTTGAGGTACTGGGCTTTGAAAATATCGCGCACGGAAAGATACTTAGCGGCAAAGGCGTTACCGATCAGGAGCGGCGGGAGCTTATCGCAATAAGCCTTCATGAATGTTTAGAGAAAAATAACGTTCGTAGTGACAAAGTAATAATTTCGGTGCCCAGCCAGAACAGTTTTGCCAGATTTGTAAACCTGCCACCCGTGGATAAGAATCGTATTCCCGAAATAGTCAAGTTTGAGGCAGCCCAACAGATACCTTTCGATATTAACGAAGTGCAATGGGACTGGCAGTTGATGAGCGGCGAGGGGTCAGCTGAAAAGAGGGTCGGTCTTTTTGCGATAAAGAATGAGGTTGTAAGTTCGGAACTGGCACATTTCGCCGGAGAGAATATTGCCGTAAGCTGTGTGCAGATGGCGCCAATGGCTCTTTACAACTTTATTCTCTATGACAGGCCGGAGCTTTTCAAAAGCGAAAGGGAGGCTATAGCCGTACTGAACATGGGAGCGGAGGCTACCGATCTGATAGTTTGTACAGCAAATTCCGTATGGCAGCGATGCATACCGATGGGCGGCAACTCCTTTACAAGGGCTATCAGCGAAGCCTTTAAGCTGAATTTCCAAAAGGCCGAAAAACTCAAACGAACCGCTCCTATGAGCAAATACGCCCGTCAGATATTACAGGCGATGAAGCCTGTCTTCAGTGATCTTTCTTCTGAAATACAGCGTTCGCTGGGTTTTTACACCAGCAGCAATCCTAATGTAAAGATCGTAAAGATGATTGCTCTGGGCGGCGGAACCAAGATGCGCGGTCTTGTCAAATATCTCCAGCAGAGCCTCCAGATACAGATCGAAAGACCAGACACTTTCAATCGGCTGGCAGTTAATACCGATGCGGCGAAATTTCACGAAAATGTCGGTGATTTCGGCGTTGTGTACGGGTTGGCGCTGCAGGGGCTTGGATACGGAAAGATCGAGAGCAATCTCATCCCGAAAAGCGCGGCACGAGCCTCGGTATGGCGACAAAAGGCCAAGTATTTTACTGCTGCAGCAGTTATGCTGCTTGCGGTATCGTTATTGAGCTTTGGCCGGACATTCATGGATATGACGGCTTACAACAGCAGTGAAAATCAGAAACTTCGCAGGGATGCGAAAGATATTATTAGGCAAGTCGATGACGCCGACAGAAAGCTCAGTCAGGAAGAAAACAAAGGGCCGCAGTTTGACGCAAAAATAGATTCTCAGTTTGAGCTTTTCCAGTACAGAGAGATTATTCCCCAGTTGTACGAGACGCTTCTATCGGTGCTTCCCAATGAAAAAAATACACCTGATCAAAAAGAACTTTATGAAGCTTTCGCAGCCGGAAATGTTGATGGGGTTCTTCAGATGCCGCGAAAGCAGCGAAAACAAATATTTGTCACCAGTGTTTCCATCCAGTTCAGCAAAGACATAGAGACAGCGGCTCTTGGGCGCAGCAGTTTCAGCCAATCACGACCCCAAAGGGGATCGGAGACGGAAATGGATGATTCCGATATGGTGATGCCGGGGATGGGAGGACCGGGGGGGTTTTACCCGCCACCCAGCAGAGGAGGTCGTGGGGTCAGTCGAGAGCGAGGGAGAAGTTCAGAATCTACAGAAACAGGACAGGCTGGGTTTGTGGTAACAGTCGCAGGTTACAGCCCGTATGAAAATATTCTTGAATTGATGGACCCGATTGGCACAAAGGATGACCAATTGAGATGGGGAGTAGTTACGCGACTTCTGAACCTCAAGAAAATTGTAGATGGCAACAGCCCATTTGAGCTTTATAAGAAACTCGAAACGGCTCATTTTGAGCTCAAGGTCGAACCTGTTCAGATCGGCGGGAGTATCCCTACGGGTGTAGGTCTGATGAAGAATGTTGAATCGGATACCAAAACGGGCCAGAAAGAAACAATTCTGGTCGATCCAATGACAGACGAGGTTATCAGTCAGGTCGCCAGGAAAACAGCTGACGGACGAGTGCAGATGGATCGTCAGGGCAAGCCGGTTTATGAAACCAATGATTATTGGTTTGAATTGAAGGCGAAGTTTGCGTGGAAAAACGCCCCCAAATTTGAAGCGGAAGATACCGGCGGACGCAGACGCAGGTGATAATTTTGGAATACCTTGTGTTTTTGACTGAAAATTAATACAAAAGAAGTGAGTTAGATTATGGGTTTGAATATCGGCGATACCGGCAAGAAGTTAGGATTTCTCAAGGACTATGCTTCACTGGTTGTACCAGTCATCATTGTAATTATCGCTTTGATTTTCCTTGTGATTTCGCCACTTTTGGGCGGCAAACTTTCGAAAAAAGTTGAATCTGAAAGTCTTTCCAACGCCAAGCGGATAAGCAGTCTCCAATCCAACGTTCCCCCCCGGAACCAGTGGGAAATCGAAGCGGCGTTCCAGGAAGCCAAAGAACAGGATGCCAACGAGATATACAATCTGGTGGTTCAGACAACACAGCGGGAACCGCTCAGGTATAAATTATTCCCTGAACCCAACGAAAAAAGCACTCTTATTTTCGGTGACTTTGGAGACCGGTATCAGAAAGCTATCGAAGGGCTTGTCGAAAAAGTAAATGGCCGCGATTGTCCTACGGAAGATGAGATTCAGCGACATCTTGGTCAGGGTACTGCTACAGCCGGCAGGGGCACTTCAAGCTATTTTGGCAGCGGACGCGGGAAGGCGAGTTTTTCAGCGGCAAAGGGTATAGATGTGACTATTGTTGACGCTATTTGCAGACAGAAAGCGATGCAGGCCGGAGTTTATGTCAACAGTTGGGATATCGCCGGATATAATTTTTGGGATAATTTCAGTTACGATGGATGGGAAAAAGCCATTAACGCCTGCTGGACATGGCAGGTTGGGTACTGGATCATAGAAGATGTGTTCGAGACGGTGAAAAAATGCAACGAGAATTCGACAAATGTTTTCGATGCTCCCATAAAAAGAATTATCAGCACTGGTTTTACGGCGACGGGGCAAAGCCAGCGGACGCGAAAATCAAGTGATTCAGCCAATGAAAACGAAACTGGGCCAGTGTATGTTGTAAAAGACGAACAGGGATTGACTCACGCCCTCACTAACCGAAAGTGCAATGACAGATTCGACGTTGTGCATTTTACACTTTCGGTAGTGGTTGATTCGAAAGCTATTTTGCGTTTTACAGATCAATTGTGCGGCACCAAGGAGCACAAGTTCAAAGGATTTACCGGAGACCAGCCGCAGCGCACTTATAAACATAATCAGATAACCGTGCTTGATTACGATATCGAACAGATCGAACGGAATTCGCCGGAACATGAACTTTATCGATATGGGGATCAGCCCGTGGTCAGGCTGAACCTTGTCTGCGAGTATGTGTTTGTCAAGGAAGGTTATGAACCTGTTATGCCGCAGACTATCAAGGATATAATTGCCGGTGATGAAGAGAGTGGTACTTAGAATACTTCAAGAAGCTAAATAGGAATAATTTAGATGGATAAAAAAAGCGGCAATTTTTTTGAACAAAATATTGAGAAAATAGTGCTGGCAGTTTTCGCAGTCATCAGCCTGTATATCCTTTTTACACAAGCGGTGCTCAGTCCGCATAAAATAGAATTCAACGGCAGAAAGGTTCAGCCCAGCCAGATAGACCGTCTGATAGTTGAAAAAGCCGATGAGCTTGAACAAAAACTTGCCGAGAAACCCAAACCCAAAGAACCGTATCAATCGCGCGTGAACGATTTTCTGGCGAAGATGAATTCTTCTTTAAATGGCATTAATACCGATATACCTCTTCCGATACCGGCCCCCGGTAAAATCAACAGCCTAAAAGACCGTCTTTATAATCTGCCTAAAATTGCCGCCCCGGAAGATGTTGTTGCCAACAATATTCGGGCAGTCGCGTATCTTCCGACCGAAGAAGTCACCGGTGACTTACCTTACGATGAACCCCGCAGCAAGCCCGGAGACCTTGATCTTGTAACGGTTCAGGCGAGTATCGATGTGAAAGGATTATATCAAAGTTTTTATGAAAGCTTTGTAACAAACGTCGCCAAAACTGAATGGAGTGACCCGTGTCTGGCAATACCGGTATTTGCCGCTGTTCAGCTTGAACGTCAGGAGCTTGGCTCAAACGGACAATGGAGCGATTGGCAAATAATTCCAAGGCCAATAATTGAGTCGAGCCGTGAAGTGCGTGACGTGATTGAAAATACTGCAGACCTTCCGGCTACCGGGATAAAGGTGCGAATGCTCAAATATAACAACTCATCGGTACGATCAAAGATTCTTCAGCCTCAGGCTTATAAAATAGCGTCGCAGAACGAAGAATGGTACCCACCTCAACTGCATGCCAAATACCTGTCATATATCGAAGATATAAAAAAACAGGAACGGATGCAGGCCATGGTGGAACAAAAACGCTTAAAGGACGAAGAACGTGAAAAAAAGCGTACAGAACGTACAGCCGGCAGACAGGAAAAAACGCAGCCGGTTGAAAAAAGCGGGACCCCGGATATGGGGATGGGAATGGACATGATGATGGGCGGTGGCGGCGGTGGTGCACCGCAACTGCCTTCTCGTACCCAGCAGCCGGACCGTTCCACAAAAAAGCGTGAGCGGAACCAAACGACAAGCGAAAGGAAAAATCCGCTGCTGGAAAAAGAATTACCGCAGTTAACTGAAATCGACGACGAGTTTGAAGATATACTCCTGACCGAAGATACCAAGCCTGAAAAATTGGAAACGATCCTTTTCTGGGCCAATGACGATACGGTAGAACCGCATAAGAGCTATCGGTATCGCATTAAAGTGGGCCTGTTCAATCCTGTAGCCGGAACAGGCCAGGTCGCGCAGGCCGATGAGGATATGGACAAAAAGATAATTTTGTGGAGTGATTACAGCGATGTTACCGGGATGGTGAGCATACCGGATGTGCTGTATTTCTTCCCGCGCGACATTCAGGAGGCTGCGAAAACTGTAACCGTGCAGGTATCCCGTTATACTATGGGGTACTGGTACAGCCAGGATTTCATTGTTGGGCCGGGCGAAATAATCGGTGAAGTACGTCCTTATGAGCCCACCGAAGAAGAATTGCAAGCTATTCAGGATGACTCCCTGCCCGAGACGGTAGATTACGATACTGGAGTTATGATGGTTGATATTGCTCAAGTGACTGAATGGGCGGGCAATCGCAATCTTGCCGAGCGCAGGTATATTGATATGCTGTACAGTTCCGACGGCAGCAATATTGAACGGTTGCCCACGAAGGCAAATTACTGGCCAGATGAACTGCGTGAAAAATCTAACGAGATAAAGAAACTGGAAAAAGAACCCAAAGAGCCGCTGCGGTCGTGGCAGGGCGAACGGAGCGCACCGGGTTACAAACAAGTGCCCGGTTTCGAAGGCATTAATGAATTTGATCCGATGATGATGGGGCCGATGATGCCGATGGGCCCTCCACGAAAATAGTGTTGCTGGCATGTACTTCATAAGAGGGATAAAATTGTCCCTCTTTATTGATACCTGTATAGTTTTACTATACAATATAAAGTATAAACCTTGATTCAAAAGCTATGATAGGTGTTTTGAAGGCGACAGCGGCCCTTCTCGAGTGGGATGGTGATAGTATTAAAATTCTGCCCATCGGCGGTGCCGCGGCAATGCTTATCAATATGAAACCAACGCGCAGCGAGATAGAATATGTGCGTAAATATCTCAACATGTTAAAAGTGCCGTCCTGTCAAAACGCCCAAGCCGTTATTTATGATTAACCGTAAAACCGAAAAACTTTCACTGCTTGCCAAAGCCGAAAGTTGCGGCATAGCTCAAAAGTGGGGTTTGTGGTGCGGTAGTGTGCAGCTTAAAGATGATGCTGTCCGTCCAATAGAATGGATAATGGCTAAGAACCCTGCGTTGAAGCAAAGAGCGATATTTGGCGGAAATTTGAGAGTCTCAATTTTGGAATCTATTGCCAGAAACAGCCGAGCCGGCCAAAGCGAGTCAGCACTTTCCAGGTATTGCCATGCGACACGCAAAGCTGTCCGTGAAGCCCTTGACCATCTGGAGTTTTGCCAAATAATCCGCCGTGAATCAATTGGTAAAAAAGTGCAGATAACACTTACTTAACCAATACTTTCTGTTCTTGTCAAACGAGGAATAATATAGTATTTTCTTTGTGTGGAAACGATAGTTTTAAAGATAAATAGCGAAAAGCCCGAAGCGGATACCATCCGCCGTGCGGCAGCAGTGATCGATTCGGGCGGACTGGTCGCCTTTCCCACCGAGACGGTTTATGGAATCGGCTGTGCGGTGAATAAAGATTCACTCGAACGCCTCAGCCTCGTCAAGAGTCGCGGGGCGGAAAAATTTTACACCCTCCACATCGGCGATAAGGCTCAACTGGAACGCTATGTCCCGAAACCGAACTTGCGAGTCAGAAAGCTTGTCCAAAACGTCTGGCCGGGACCGGTAACCATCGTTTTTGAACTGGACGAAAAAGAATTGGCCGCAGCCAAAGAAATAATCGGTCGGGAGGTTTTCGCCAGCCTTTACTCCAGCGGCTCGATTGGGGTGCGCTGTCCGGCAAATGCGGTTTCAATCGCGTTGCTCTGTGCGGTCAAATCCGCTGTCGTTGCCCCAAGCGCCAATATTTCCGGCGAAAATCCGGCTGTGAACGCCCAGCAGGTTATTGAAAAGCTGGATGGAAAGATAGATATGGTACTGGACGGGGGGCAGTGCGAATATAAAAAGAGCAGCACTGTTGTTAAAATAAATAAAAAGGGTAAGCTGGAGATACTAAGGGAAGGATTATACCCAAAAGAAGACCTCGAAGCATTGAGCAAAGTGCGTTTTTTGTTCGTCTGCACCGGCAATACCTGTCGCAGTCCGATGGCTGTGGGGATTTTTGTCAAATATTGGGCAGAAATTATTGGCTGCACGGTTGACCAGCTTGAGCAAAACGGTTATAAGGTATTATCGGCGGGCACAATGGGAATACGCGGTCTTGCGGCTACAGCCGAAGCGACTTGTGCGTGTGCGGCTCGCGGAATTGATATTACGTCTCACAAAAGCGAGGCGTTATCGAAGCAGTTGGTTGGCGAAAGTGATTTTATTTTTGTGATGACTCGAGGCCATCTTGCTGAGGTGCTGAGAATAGACCCAAATGCCGAAGGAAAGATTTTTCTTTTGGATGAACGTGATATTCCTGACCCCGTCGGTCAGAATCAGGATATTTATGATCGATGCGCCGAGCAGATTGAGTGTTCGATACGAAGAAGAATGGATGAATTAATAAAATGAAAATTATAGTTGCAAGCGATCATAGAGGGTTTGAATCCAAACGGCTTATCAAGGCCATTGTTACCCAGCTCGGCCATGAGTGCGTTGATTACGGAACCGATACCAGTGAGCCGGTGGATTACCCAGATCCGGCATACCTGGCGGCGGTATCGGTAAGTCGAGGCGAAGCCGAAAGAGCGATTCTCATCTGCGCAACCGGAATAGGGATGTGCATTGTAGCCAATAAGATCAAAAATATTCGCGCTGCCCTTTGCCACGATGAGCTAAGCGCGAAAATCTCGCGAAATCATAACGATGCCAATATCCTTTGCCTTTCCGGCGATCAGGTCGGTGAAGTGCTGCTGCGAAAGATAGTCGAGGTCTGGCTGGAAACAGAATTCAGCGATGGCCGCCACAAGAGGCGTATAAGCAAGATTACCGCCATCGAGGAAGGCAAGGACCCAAGGGGCCTCGCCAAATCCTAAAAAACTCGTTTCAATATTTATAAGCCCGGCCAAATCCGGGCTTTTTTAATTGGCCGATAGTGTTTACAAATATCGGCAAAATCGGTATGATACAGCCTTGTGCCGATGTAGCTCAACGGTAGAGCGCGGCTTTCGTAAAGCCGAGGTTGAGGGTTCAAATCCCTCCATCGGCTATGGGTTTTTAATATCAAAAATCCACTTTTTTGTGACCTTATCGGATTTTCTGTTAGATATGGCGTATAATTCATCCGTGTTACCTATGTCCTGAACCCATACTCATTCTGCGCAACGATTATTTTGTTTTCCACATTGGTCTGGAGGGGTATAATACGCGTGATTTGGAAAAACTGTTATGGATGACGGTAAAAAAATAGAGAAAACGCCGAAATTATTTCTGACGGTCGGTCCGACGCTGCACTACAGCCACAGCAATGTGATTAAGTGCTGGGCACTGGCTTTGGTTGCATACTGCCTTTGCTGCCTGTTTTGGTCGAAATTTCTGGTTGGTCGATTTATCGGGTTTGATATTAACGCATTGTTATCTCTCGATAGTTGGCGCATCGGCTCGGAGCTTGTAACGGTAGTCAGCATTTTTGAATACCCTTGGCAGATACTTGTGCTTGGCATGCTGATGGGCATTCTTGCTGTTGCGCCGGTACTGATCTCGCAGTTGATGAGCTTTCGTTACAGTATTTTTTTTATTGTGGCGTTGTTCTTTTTAGCGAACCTTCCGGGTTTTGCCATTTTTGTTCTTATCAGTTGTTTTGCTGCGGCAATAAGACCGCTTCGTTTCAGGTCAAGATTTATTGCGATAGCATTGTGTCTTGCTCCGCAGCTTGCTTACTGGGGATTTTTTGGCGGCGTTGGGGCGGTCGAACCTATCAAATGGGGTTTTTCGCTTACACCGTGGATATGTGCGTGGTTAACCAGTCTTGCTATTGCAGGGCTCGTTCTTGGTATCGGGCATTTTAGTCGTTATCGGCCAGGGCTTGTATGGACAGTTACCGCTCTGGCGTTGATAACAGCCGTTATTATTTTCGAGACGAAGATAGGCTTTGATGAACTCGATTATCAGATCTATATCGCTATTAACAATCCTGAAACGGTCACAGAATTTCACGAGCACAGTTTAACCGAGCCTCTCGACGAAACCATCCTCAATTCTACTGTAAGAAAATATCTGACCGGCTTCTTCTATCCAACCGAGTCGATTCCGCTGCGTGCCGAACTTAAGCGTGAAATTCAAAACCAGCTAAAGCATGACCGCTGGCCGAGCTGGTTCATATTTCCTGCCGAACTTGACTATCCGCAGAAAAGACAATCACTGTTCAGCCAGTACGATAAATTTATCAACACCCGCTTTCACAGCAGGCGAATGCCCATCGCACTTTATTTCAAAGCGATTTTAAGTGAGTACAGCCCTGATATCAAACTTATTGGGCAAAAAGAAATACTGCGGTTCTACAACGATTATCCTTTCGAGCACAGCCGAAGTATTTGGTATCGTCTTTACCACGAGTTTTCTGCCAGTCCCGAATCCATCGAAGCTCGTTTGCGAATCGCAAGAGATTGGGCTGGGCAGGGACGTTTTGAACAAGCCGATAAATTGCTTACCGAAGCTCACAAAATGGTCGATGAACAGCTACGGGCTACCCCCGAAAAGCCCACAACCGAAAAATCTCTTTTCAGCCCGTTCCGTCCGCCCGCAGAAACTATTATGACATCGTTTAAGTTGCGGGAATTGCAATCAAGGATTATGCATCTTGAAAGGCTGATGTCTCTGGAAAACCGCCAAAATCAGCCGTTGGAACAACGGCTGGCTAAATTCATTTCGCTTAACCCCTACGATGTTGATTACCAAGGGTATCTTGAACAGTTGCTCTCCCAATCCGATACTAAGGATCCTATTTATGATAATATTCTTCTGGCCAAAGTACGGCTTATCGAAGACGAGCAACTCAAAGCCGAACGGCTTAACGAATTGAATAAAAACTACAAAGATACTGATGGCGGAATGCAGGCTTTATATGAGTTCGGCCTGCTCAAGATACGCCTTTGGCGCGAACTTGGTGATGAGAATATCGAAAAGAAGAAGAGGCTGCTCAATGAAACCAGAACTATTCTGAACGACTTCCTTGAATGTTACCCCTGCAGCTACTTAGCCGAACAAGTGCGGCAGAATCTTGCCACATTGCCTGCCGCAGAGTAGCAAACGAGAGCAAAATAACACAAAATCCAGTAAGGGTGAAATTTGCAGAGCAAGCGATACGAAAAGTATAACTCCTTGTAATAAAAATACTTTACAAAAAGTTACAGCAACACGGTTGGGTGGACGATTATCGAACCGCTATATCCGCCTATCCCGTTAATATCGACCTATCTACAGTGGCATAAACCACGTTTTTAGGTCAAAAAACATGATCTGATTATACAAGGACATCGCGATATAGGCAATCTGAATCTCTCAACTATGACTTGATTTTCACGGCGTTTGCCTAAAAAAATGTTTGAAATATCAAAGGGCCTCTTTTTAGTTTTTCGTATTATTTATCACAAGGTCCATTCCGCATTTTGGACATTTGCCAGGATGATCCTGAACAACTTCCGGATGCATCGGACAGGAATAAATCGCCTTGGTGTTACTGTCATTTGCAGGCTTCTTTTCAACTTCATCGGCGACAGTTCCCTCTGGATGAGAATACCAGCCCGGATTTTCATAAGTTGTGATATTATCTCTTACTTTTATAACCGTGAACATTCCGCCCATTTCAATCTCACCAAACGGGCCCTCCATACTGCCCATACCAATATAGTTTTCAATACCACGTCCATGATGATGCATCCCCGCCATACCGGCTTGTCCCATCGGCGCATACTCTGGAATGGTGCTGCGAACTTTATCAAGAACAGGTTTTTGATCTACACCAATCATGTTCGGTAATCCGTGTTCCATTCCTATCATAGTATGGTGAGTCTTGTGGCAGTGAAAAGGCCAGTCGCCGGGTTCGTCGGCAACAAACTCTATGTCCCGTGTTGAACCCGGAGGGACATCGATGGTCGTCATTGGCCATTGGGCCGTTATCGGAATTCTCCCACCATCAGTACCGGTAACATTAAAGGAATACCCGTGTATATGCATGGGATGGTTGTCCATGCTGAGATTTGCCAGACGAATCCTGACTCGTTGACCTTTCTTTATAACCAAAGGTCCGGTTGCAGGGAAAACTTTGCCGTTAAATGTGAAATAATTGAACTCGGTCATTTCAGCAGGGTCAGGCGTTGCAGTCCCGGGTTTAATTCGCCATTCATGCAGAAATATCGCAAAGTCTCTGTCGATTTTTGGGTTCTCAGGCTCTTTGGGATGAATAATGAAAAATCCCATCAGCCCCATTGCCATCTGGGTCATTTCATCGGTATGGGGATGGTACATAAAAGTTCCATGCTGGCGCAAAGTGAATTCATAGGCAAAGGTCTGACCTGGCTGAATCCATTTTTGTGTCAAACCCGCGGCACCGTCCATCCCGTTTGGCAAAAAAAGGCCATGCCAATGCACTGTAGTTGGGGCGGGCAGGTTATTTGTGACCAGGATTCGAACCCGGTCTCCTTCGACTGCTTCAATTGTGGGTCCCGGGGTTTGGCCGTTATAGCCCCAGCCGTTTATGACTAATCCCGGCGCAAACTCCTGCTTGACAGGCTCTGCTATAAGATGAAAGACTTTAACGCTACCCTGCATTTGCCAGGGTAATGTGCTGCCGTTGGGAGTTACGACCTCGGTGTAGCTGTATTTATTATTCGTACTCGTATCGCTTTGTGCATGAGCCAGATTTAAACTTATGCATAACAATAGAAATATAATTTTTGTTATTTTGGAAGTCATCTTTGGTATCTCCTGTAATCAAGTTAATGCGCGTGATGTTCGTTTTGCATCGGCACAGCAGGTTCCTGAATATCGGGTTTTTCCTGTTTTGTCGGCTGGGAAAGTGTTTTTCCTACAGCGTTCTCCAGTTGTATATTGGCGAGCCAGCACTGGGACAGGATGTCAGCATATTCCAATCTTGTTTCTATTTCTTCTTGTTTCGCCGATAGCAGCGCATAGGGGCCAATCAGCATATTTTCATAGTAATTTTGTGAAAGCTCCATTGTGCGTTGCTGCAATTTGACAACCGACTCTTTGTAATGCTCCGCCATTTGGGCTTTCAAATGGGTCTGGTTGAAGGCCGTCCAAACATCCAAAAGAACCGATTGTTCAAGTGCTTCGGTTTGTTTTTTGCTTTGCCTTAGTTGAGCCTCTTTACGGGCGATGGCGGCCTGTTTTCTGTCGAAAATCGGCAATCCTATATTAAGGGTCGGTCCGGTAAGAACCGTACGGTCTGTATCACGTTCCGTATCCACGCCCACATCAATCGATTCAAACATTCCTTGTTTTGTCATCTTGATGGCTTCCTGGATCATCTGTGTTTCTTTGTAAGCGATACTTAAATCAATACGATTCGAAATCGCCATATCCTGGAGTTGTTCAAGAGTCAAATCGATCGCAGGCCGTTCCGGAACTGTTTGCGGTATTTTCAATTCGGTTTTCCGGCAGTCTAATCCTAAAAGGCCGCAAAGCTGCCCTCTCCCTTCAAGGATTTGGCTTTGAGTTTTCATCACATTGAGTTGGGCCTTCTGGAAAGCCTTTTGAAAAGAGATAAACTCAAGTTCATTAATATTGCCCGCTTCATATTGTCTTTCCGCAAGTCCAAGCGCCGCCTGGTTTTCGTTAAGCAACTCTTCTTGAAGATTGAAAGAGTGGTATGTGCCTTGTAGTGAAAAATAAGCACCGCGTACATCGGCTACGAGATTTAGAATTTCCTGGGCCATAGCCAGTTGTGTTTGTTCAAGCTGCATTCCGGCTAATTTCTTTCTCAAAGGCCTAATGAGAATATCCAGAAAATTCTGGGCAATGGAGAACTCTGTGTTTGTACCAGAAGGCGGCCCATCGGGAAATCTCACGCTCGCCGCAAAAACCGGATTGCTCAGCAACCCGGCCTGTATTAGGTCCGCGTGAGCAATATTCAATTCTTCAAGCGTTGCCTGCAGAGAAGGATTTTTTAACAATGCGATTTTCACCGCATCTGTTACAGATAACTCATCCTGTAGTAAAGATTGGACGGTTTGTTCAATCTCTTCGTCAAACAATTTATAATCAATGCCCGTTTGCACTGAAACGATCTTGTTTACTTTTTCTATGCCATTATTACTGGCTGGTGCAGAGCATCCGGTTAACACCACTGTTCCCGCCAAGGTTACCACAAGAAATAAATTTTTGTAGTTCATATCAAACTCCTTGTTTCTGTAATCTCAAGGCGTTTGTGATCACAGAAACCGAACTGAATGTCATCGCCGCTGCCGCGATCATCGGACTCAATAAAAGCCCAAACACGGGGTATAGGATACCGGCGGCGATGGGGATGCCGATAGAGTTGTACACAAACGCGAAAAACAGGTTCTGTCGGATATTGCGCATGGTCATCTGGCTGAGCCGCTTTGCACGGATAATACCATTTAAATCGCCTTTGACCAGTGTTACCCCGGCACTTTGAATTGCGACGTCCGTTCCCGTTCCCATGGCGATCCCGACATCCGCCTGAGCCAAGGCGGGAGCGTCATTGACGCCGTCGCCGGCCATTGCGACTTTTTTGCCTTCCTGCTGGAGGCGTTTGATGACTTTATCCTTTTGATCGGGTGAAACCTCCGCTTCAATATCGTCGATGTTCAGTTTTCGGCCAACCGCTTCAGCGGTTGTTCGATTATCGCCTGTGAGCATAACAATACGAAATCCCTCCTTGTGCAACTGCTCAATTGCTTCAGGTGTAGATTCTTTGATCGGGTCGGTGATACTGAGCAGACCGGCAATTTTTCCATCCACCGCAACGAACATAACCGTCTGTCCTTCCGCCCGCAGCGATTCGGCGGTTTGGTCTGCTTGGCCGGGGTCAATGCCCAATTCCTCCAACAGCTTGCGATTACCGACGGAGACTTTATGTTCTTCGATTTTTCCCGTAATTCCCTGCCCGGTCACGGATTCGAAGTCCTGCGCGATGGACAGTTTGGTAGGCTGGAGCTTTACCATTAAGCTACACCCGCAAATACTTATATTATATATACTTATAA
>JAQURJ010000022.1 GCA_028715705.1 Phycisphaerae bacterium
ATGTAATGAAATAATTGTGTCCCTAAGTCAGGCCAAAGCTATTTATTATAAGTTTGTCGATACTCTACTTTGCCAAAATCTTATTGACCCTTATAATGTTACAGGTAAACAAATTTATAGATTATCGAAAAGTTGGTCAAAGTTTAGAGGCAAACATGCTAACGGTGGAGCTAAAGTCTAAAACCGAGTCAAGTTTTAGCGACAAGTCGAGGTGGATATTAGCACTCATGACTTCACCTCACTACTTAACTCACTGCCTTACCTTGACCTCGTAATTTTTATTGGAAAAAGAATGAGACTCCAATTTGTAATTTGTAAAGTTTTGCAGCGGGAAGCGTACTTTTGCGCGGCTCGCTCGAAAAATATAGTGGATATCGTCACCCTGCCGCAAGGACTGCACGATACCCCCGACACCCTGCGAAAGGAACTTCAGGCCGCTCTCGAAAAATGTGAAGACGTTCAGGGACGAAAATACGATGCGCATCTTCTCGGCTACGGAATGTGCAGCAACGGAATAGTAGGTATCGAGGCAAAACAAATACCCATCGTCGTTCCTCGCGGACACGACTGTATAACACTGTTGTTAGGCAGCAAAGAACGCTACAAAGAATATTTCGACAGCCATCGCGGTACCTATTGGTATTCAGACGGATGGATCGAGACCAACGCCCAGCCGGGCAAAGAACGCTATGAAAAAACTCTCGGCGAATACAGGGAAAAATATGGTGACGACAATGCCGAACACCTGATGGAAATGGAGCAGAACTGGATGAAAGAATACCAGTGGGCTACATATATCGACTGGGGACTGGCAGGTTCCGAGGAACATAAAAAATATACCAAACAATGTGCCGAATTTATGCACTGGAATTATGACGAGATAAAAGGCGACAGCAGTTTGATGCAAAGGCTTATAGATGGCAACTGGCAGGAACAAGAAGTACTTGTAGTAAAACCCGGCCAGAAAATAATAGAGGACCTGACCACCCCAGGCCTTATCACAGCCCAATGATTTTATATTTGCCTCTAATTGGGTTAAGCTGTACAATTATCGCAGGTTTTTTTGAATGAAGGGCTTATGAATTATTCGAATGTGAAAAAAAACGTTTTTGTTATTCTGGCGGTTCTGTCGGCAGTTTGCTTGGGTGACAGGATGATCCTCAAGCAGGGACAAACGCTGACCGGCCAGATACTTGCCGAGAAGGAAAAAGAAGTTGTTATGGATATCGGAGTAACGGTTCTGGTTATTCCCAAGAGTGATATCCTTCAATATGAGTACACCGAATCCTTTGATATCGCCGACGTCAACGCTTCTGATGATATATCTCAAAGCGAAAACGCTCATACTCTCTACCGAACGGCTGAGCTGGAAAAGACCACGGTGGAAAAGTGTGTTGACCGTGTCGCCGAAGCGGTTGTCAAGGTTGGTACGCCGGCAGGGCTGGGGTCGGGGTTTTTTATCAATGAGGATGGCTATCTGATAACCAATTGCCATGTCATTGAAAAGGAAACAAAGATAGAGGTTACAGTCTTTAAAAAATCTGATACAGGTTTTGAGAAGCGAAAATTCAAGAGCGTCAGAATCGAAGCGGTCAATCCGTTTCTGGATTTGGCTCTTTTGAAGGTCGAGGACCTCGGCGATGAAAAGGTCAAGTTTGCATATCTGGGTAACGTTGATAAACTGAGAGTTGGTGAACCGGTGTTCGCAATAGGAACCCCGCTTGGGCTGGAAAGGACTGTCACGGACGGCGTCATCAGTACCACCAGCCGTTCGTTCGAGGGACTGGTTTATTTGCAAACCACCGCCGCCATCAATCCTGGTAATTCCGGCGGGCCCTTGTTCAATCTCGCCGGAGAGGTAGTTGGCGTTACCAACATGGGATACATCTTTTTCGGCGGTCTCGGTTTCGCCATACCGGCAAATTATGTCAAGGATTTTATCAAGAACCGCGAATCATTCGCTTACGACAAAGACAATCCCAATACCGGATTTAGGTATACCCAGCCGGATAGCCGCAGAATCGAAAATAACCCGAAATTCCTAAATGATACCAATAAATCGAAAGAGGGACAAAGATGAACAGAGCAAAACGAAGAATTGAATTGTTATGTACAGTGATTTTCTTGTCAACCGCTGTCTTTGCCATTCCCAAAACAGCCGATCTGCTGCCGGCGGACACCGCGTTTCTGATTGAAGCAGCCAATTTCAGCGAATTAACCGCTCAATTCAAACAAAACGACACTTACGGACTCTACAGCGATCCGGCTATGAAGCCTTTTATCGACAAGATTAAAAATTACCTCGACAAAAAGGGCAAAGAAACGGACAAGAATAATCTGTTCAGGCTAATTTATGAAGCCGGCGTCAAACCGCAAAAAAGGCTGGCGATTGCGATGGTCTTGAACCCGCAGAATATCGACGGTAACGAACCGCCTTTTATTTTGATTTCGCAATGGGGAACGGAATTAGAAAAAATCAAGGCTGTCGCCGATAAGTTCGTTGCTAAAAACGATGAGATGGGCGGTCATACCAAAAAACAAGATTATCGCGGCCAGACTATAATGGAACTTGTTGACGAAGGCGGCAGCAAAATATATTGGGTTTTCATTGATGATTTGCTGGTCGCTGCGATGGATATTGAACCTGTTAAATTCGTAATTGCTCAGGTCAATGGAGCCGCTGGTGCGGCGACACTTGCATCCAGTAGTGATTATTCCTCGGTGATGGCTGCGGTCGGACCGTATCACGACATTGATGTGTTTGTCAATTTCGAACATATAATCAAGACTGCTGCGGCAGCCGACAGCAGCGGCCAGGCAGGTATGGCGATGTCCAGCCTCGGAGTTCAAAATGTCTCCGCATTGGGCGTGTCTATCGGCGTCAGCAGAAAGCAGGGACGCAACAGTTCAGGCAAAATGCTGCTCAAAGTCGATGGCTCGAAGGAAGGTATATGCAAAATACTCTCTGCTGACGCGGCCCCTTTGCGGCTTCCGAATTTCCTGGCCGGTTCGACATATTCGGTCATCTTTTACAATGTGGATATTCAGAAAGCTTATGAAGAAATAGGTTTGCTTGCGGCCAAACTGTATCCGCCAGCCGCTGGTATGATGTATATGCCGCTTATCCCGCCAAGCGCATCGGGAGAACCGGGAATAGACCTCAAAACCGGTTTAATTGATAATCTCGGCTCGCAAATAATTGTCGCCGAGAGCCTTAACAAACCGTTCGGCCCAAAGAAGATGCCCAATGAATCTATTCTTGCGTTAGCCGTAAAAAATAAACCGTCACTGGAAAAATCGCTTGATCGCCTGCACAGCCAGCTATTTGCGTTAAACAACCCCGATTTGAAGCGGGAACTGCTGGGCCATACGATTTACCTGTTCAAACCTTCAATGCTGCCCATGATGGCGCCTTCGCCTGTGACAGAAGATGGCGACACAAAAATACCCAATATGGCCTTTACAGTGACAAATACACATCTGATTTTCGGAACTGAGCCAGCGGTCGAAAATGCTATCCGAATGATGGAAAGCGGCCAAGGTTCGCTGGCTGAGCAGAAATGGTTCAATGTGCTCAAGTCATCTATTCCGGCGACCGCGTCGTTTGCCGGATTTGGAAATACAAAGTCAAATATGGAGATGTTGTGGTGGATGCTCAAGCAGGATAACAGGATCGGGACAATGTCCGCCAATCCCTTCAACCCGTTAGGAAGAGCATTTAATAATCCTGATTTTAATGAGGTTTTTGACCTTAGCCTTCTGCCGCCGTACGAAAGCGTTAAAAAGTATTTCGGAGCAAGTTCGGTTTACGGCATAAGCAGACCGGATGGATTCTATTTTGAATTCGATTATCACGAGGCGGAAAAACTCACAGAGGAGCCCTAAGATTTAGTATAAATTCGCTGATGTCAGTTTATCAGCGGGGTGTAAAATTCTTCCGGCCGTGCGCCAATAATATTGGTCAGTGTCCCAAGCTCTTCGATTGATGCCTCTATTTTGTCACCAGCCTGGAGAAAATTTTCGATACCCAGCCCCACTCCTGCCGGGGTTCCCGTAGCTATAACATCACCGGCCTCCAACGTCATAATATGACTGACGAATGAAACAATGTCGCCGACATTGTATATCATCTGACCAGTATTAGAATCCTGTCGAATTTGGTCATTGACTTTTAATGTCATCTTCAGCTTTTGAACATCCTGTATTTCATCTCTGGTTACAAGATAAGGGCCGGTAGGAAGAAAACCATCCGCCCATTTACCGTTCAGCCAATCATAAAACTCATCCCATGGCCGTTTGCCTCGCCCATCTTCAAAGGTAACGCTTCTTGCACTGATATCATTTGCGATGGTGTAACCTGCGATATAATCATTAGCCGATCTTGCATCGATACACTTGGCGGTTTTGCCTATCACTACGGCTAACTCCAGTTCATAATCTATTTTTTCACTGTAAACCGGCCACTGGATGATATCCCCCGGCCCGGCAAGAGCCGTACCCGGCATCAAAAAAAGACGGGGCACTGTTGTTTCACGAGGAGAATCGGATAGCCCCAGCTTGCCGCCAGCCTCTTTTATATGCTCACTGTAATTTCCGGCAAGGGCTATCAATTTGCCCGCACCAAGAACGGGGCTGAGTATTCTGACGGATTTTAGGGGAATAAGAGGCTGCTTTTCGACCGAAAGCTCAGCAATTCTGCCCATTACGTTCCTTTTAATCGCCTCTTTTACGTTTCGTGGAGGGGCGGGCTCTGTCCAAACACCTGGAATATCAAGGATTTTTTCGCCTATGACAACCCCGCAGCTTTGGTATCCATCCTTTTGGTAATTTACCAGTTTCATCTTATTTTCCGAAAAAAACTTGAATTTGACCGGATAAAGCCTTTTAATCTAATGAATAAAAATCTAACAGAGGGGTCGTTAAATGGCAAAGAAAAAACTATGGGCAAAGTTTATTGGCTGGTTCGGGGCAACACCCGCCAAACCGGATTCCGGAGTCAGCGACGAGGGGCTTATCGGCAGCATAGATGAACCGAATTCCGCCAATAGTGTTACAGTCAAGCCGCATAGCCGCGACAGGGTCGAGAGCATCGAAAAGCTTCAGGCCGGTTTCGATAAGCTTATCGACCAGCTCGCAAATATTAACGAGCATCTGCACCAACAGGCCACGCAGCACGAAAACCTCGTCAGCAAGATGGATAAGCTGCCTAATTTGTTCGAGAATTTCCCGCTTATAGCTGAAAATCAGAAAAGAATTACCGAGCAGATGATAGAGCAGCTAAAACAATCGGCTGCAAAAAATGAGCAGTTTGTACAGGCCGTACAGAAGATTCCCACCGAAACCTCAAAACAAACTCAATCACTTTCCGGCATCGACCAGCGGCTTGGCGAAACGTCTAAAGTAAATGCGAAAATGAGCGAGAATTTCGACAATTTCAACCAGACCCTCGACAAGCTCAACCGGAACACCGCCAACCAAACAGACGGTATTCTTCAGATGTCCAAAACCTTCGCCACCAGCGACAGGTATCTAAAATTCCTTATGGCCCGGCAGAACCGCCGCATGATGTGGATGTTCATTACCACGGTCGGGGTGTGCCTGTTTGCCATTGTTGTGCTGGTTTTAATAATTATTTTCTTAAAAAACTGATTTTCCTTGCAACTCGTTTTATCTGCCGGTACAATCCGCCTGTTCTTTGAAAAAGTAAGATTCTGTTTTGGGGTCCGCCGTATGGCGGATAAACGGGAACGCGGTAAAAATCCGCGACGGTCGCGCCGCTGTGTGCGTCTGTTCCGAGCAATCGGAAATCCGAAGGACATTGTCCCACTATCGAAAGATGGGAAGGGGTCCTGAGGTAAGACGCGAGTCAGAAAACCTGCCCTGAGCCAGTTTTGCATATTCGTGTTCTCGCGAAATGGGACAAGTATGCGGACAGTTTCCGGTTTTAAAATATCCAAATCCGAATTAACAAGCCGCCGTTCTCTTCACGAGAACGGCGGTTTTTTTATTACCCTTACAGTGTTTTGAAAGAAATTATTTACAGATCGGCCTCGCGCAAAGGCCAAAAAAGGGAAAAAGTGATGATTAAGAAAGTTTTAATTAGTGTGGTTTTGATTTTTATGACATCTTCGTTTGTCGCTGCGGGATATGATGACTGGACAGCATTGGGAAATAATCAGCGGCATATATCCATCGCGGTTGACGGCCCGAATGTTGTTGAAACTGCTAACATCGAATGGATAGCCGATGAAAGCCCGCAAGGGTATTCGCTTTTCCAGTTTGAATCGGCCACGGGAGCTATTCTTTATAACGGTAAAGTATATGCCGTTGCAAAATATCTTGAACCAAACGAATTTGCCTGGAATGGCTACGACCAGACCGGCAGCCAACTTATCGCTTATAATGCCAATTCTGGCCAGAAACTTTGGAATACGGTCATCGACCCAGCTATATGGGATTCGTGGTCAACTCCCACTGTCGATGTGAAAAACAATACTATACTCATTGCCACGGGTAATGTTACAGCCGATGGCTGGTACACATTACCGGGAACAATCTATGCTATTGACGCTCTCAGCGGCTCCATTATCTGGTCCAATCAGCTTGACACGGCTGTACTGAATGCTTCTGTGTGTGTAGCCGATGGACTCGAACACGGCAGAGCTTTTATAACTGATTATGATGGGTTTGGTACAGGAGGCAAACTCTACTGCATCAACCTTGACCCAAACACAGCCCAAAATCCTTACAATCCAGGTCAGATTATCTGGTCGGATGTATTAGGTGCGACAATCGGAAATACACCCGCTTATAAAGACGGTGTTGTTTATGTCTCAAGCAACGGTGATGCCAATGAAGCCAATAACGGCTACGGAGCCGTTTATGCCTATGAAGCGGCAGCCAACACTGCGGTACGAAAATGGATTGCGACAGACCCTAATTTTTTTGGATTCACAAGTGGCGTTACCATTACTAAAGCCGGCTATCTTTACGCAGCCTGTTATAACTGGGATGGTGGAGAAAACAATTCGGCCTTGTGTAAAATTGACTGCAATGATGGCGAAATTATCTGGATCACACAGACCGAGCGCACAAGCACCATGCCAGTTGTCGTCGGTAACAAAATTTATATTTCCGGAGGGTTCAACGACTACAACTCAGTACCAAAGGTTTCGGCGTTTCAGGATTTAGGGGATTCAGTTATTAAATTGTGGGAAACACCTCCTGATATGGTCGTCGGAGGATGGACTAATCAATTGGTTTATGCAGACGGCAAATTGTACGTCGGAGCTATTCCTCTGACTGGAAATTATTTCGGCTCTTATGAAGAATTATATATTCTCAACGCCGAGCTGACCCCTGAAGATGAAGGGTTTATAATTGCTCATCATACAGATACTCTCTGTGGAAACAATCCTGTGGTTGTTCACGACAGCCTTTACACAATAGGTGCCTATGGCCTTGTCAAATTCCATCAGCCCGCCCTGCTTGCTGATATTGATGATGATAAAGTCGTTAATTACTATGACCTTTTCACTCTTACGGACGAGTGGCTTTATGATTGTCCAATAGGCGTTCAGAGAGCTGATTTTAATCTCAACGGCAGAATCGACTTTTCCGATTTTGCTCTGTTGGCAAATAAATGGCATGGAGAGATAAACTGAAAATTTCCCATCATAATACGGCGATTTGCGGCAGGGGTAAAGTGTCAAACGCTTTTACCCTTGTCGAACTGCTTATTGTTGTCAGCATAACAAGTTTGCTGCTGGCTACAATTATGCCCGCTTTGAGAAAAGCCAAACAACAGGCACAGGCCTTGGCCTGTATGAACAATGTCAGGCAGCTAAGTTTGGCCTTTATTTCTTACGGCTGCGATTATGATTATTATACTATGCCGTCAGCATATACTAACATCGGCACTTACTGGTGGGGCAGGAAACTTTCCGATGGAATTAATCATAAAGACGGCATTATGTGGCCTTATCTCAAAAGCGATCTCGGCAAGAAAAGCGTTTTTGAATGTCCCTCCCAACCGTTCGGGAGTTACAAACTTCAGGGTGTGCCGCCTGGACAAAAAGATGAGCCAAAATGGATAACAAGCACCTACGGTTATAACGGCTACTATCTGTGTTCGCCGCAAAGCGGCTGGTATGGGATTAATTTCAGACCTTGGCTGAAAACAACAAATATACCAAATCCATCGGCTGTAATTGCCTTTGCCGACACTCTTGCAAATTATGATATGACGGGCGGAAAACCCATACTTAAAAATAATTTTTCGTTCGACCCGCCTTATATATTCGTTTCTAACCGGTGGCAAAGAAACGCAACGCCGACCACTTGCTTCAGGCATAATGACAAGACCAACGCGGTTTTTGTTGACGGTCATTGTCAGCCGACAAGCTCAAATGGAGCTAAATATATGACCCCTTCAGCCAAAATTGGTTCTATAGGAAACAGTAACTCGCCTTATTATGTTCCTGATTTTCGCCAGTGGTCACAGGAAAAAAGACGAAGGTGACAGCAAAAAACCACAAGAATAAAAAATGACCATTTTTGTGATTTATCTACCCAGCCCCAGCCGGTATAATACCGCCTGTGAGAATTTTTGCGGATAAAATCTATAAGCCCGTCATAGACGGATTCAACCACCTGCTGTGGCCATCCGTTTGCCTAAACTGCTCGCAACGAACTGCCGAAGCGGATAAATTCCTTTGTCGAGATTGCTGGGACGGGCTTTCCGAATCCCTCGGCGGCGATTACTGCCCAACCTGCGGCAGGGATGCCACCCGCTACGGTCTTGTCAATAATCGCTGTCCCAATTGTATTAATGAACAATTTCATTTCGACGGCATAGCAAGAGCGGGTATCTATACCTCGCCAATCAGAGAGATGATCCTTGCTTTCAAACTCTCCGACAAGACCGAACTCGATATTATCTTTTCTCTGCTCGCTAATTCAGCTTTACCGTCCGTGGAGTTCTTCGACTCAATAGATTACTTTGTCCCCGTGCCTGTACATTGGACAACTCGCATTGTCAGAGGCTATAACCACACGCAATTGATCGCCAAAAAAATAGAGCATCCAACAGCGAAAATAAATACCGATCTTGTGAAGATCAGGCAAACAAAAGATCAGACATTGCTGGCTTCGCCGAAAAAAAGAGCCGCCAACGTCCGTGATGCCTTTGCCGTTCGAGATGGACACGATTTCGCCGGTAAGAAAATTTGCCTGATCGATGATATAAAGACAAGCGGAGCGACCATTAACGAATGCGCAAAAACGCTAAAACAAGCCGGTGCAAAAAAAATCTATGCTTTTGTCCTCTCCTCCGCTTCGCGAAACCTGTAACTTCAGTCTCCGCTTGCAAATCGCTTCGGATCCGTTTCGCCGCTGTATCGTACGTTTTCTTCGATTTCGATAATTTTGCTGCGATAAAGCCACCGCATAAACGCTCTGCGAATAGTTTTGTACGGATCGGCTATCATCCTATGCAGCCGGATCAAAAGGCTTTTTCGGCTGTATAATTCTTTCTCTTCTTCGGTCAAAAGGTGGCGGGCGAATCGTTTCTTCTGCTTATACAAGTGATACGTGTCGCTTCTCTGTAAAAGTTCTCGCAACCATTTACTTGCCGCCTTCGACAGCAAAAAATTGTCATCTAAAAATACTGATATCTGAAAATCTATCATATACGGTTTGCCGTCGGCTCCGGCTATGATATTGCCTTTTTTGTTAAGGTCGAAGTAAACAATTTTTCTTTCGTGCACCTTCGCCAGCAATTTCTTCAGCTGCTCAAAAAACTCTCCGTCAAGAGATGTCACCCTGTCCAGCGACCTGCCCTCTATATACTCATACAAAAAGCCTGTTTTGCCATACAAAGAAAGAAACTTCGGTGTCCCGCCAATTCCGTTTAATTTCCGCAGCACACCCACTTCATGGTCCTGCATCCACACTCCCAGCCATCGCAGCGGCATCCCCAAAAAGTGACACCCCCTGCCGCGTTTTAGCACGATTTTTCTCGGCATGTCACCGTCCGCATTTTCACATCTATAGACCGCCGTCGCCGCGAAAAAATCGTGCTTCATCACTTCTTCGAGCAGGTAGCCTTTGCCGCCGCATTCGATACGCTCGGCAAAACCTTTATCTCCGCAGGCAAAAAATTGTTTCGATAGTGCCCCTTTCATTTTTGTGTCCCTCTTTCGCTCACAAACTTTCGTATTTACATATCGCCCGGTAAACGCCGTTGATACGTTTGCCTTCCACCATCATAGGCGAATAATTTTCATTTCTCGGCTGAAGCCGCACTTTCTGGCCGGTTTCAAAAAACACCCGCTTGAACGTCGTCTCATGCGGCATAGTAAACCGCACAAAGCAGTCATCGCCGTTATGCACCTCCGCAGCCGGGCTGAATACCACAATATTGCCCTCGTTGAACTTCGGCTCCATCGAATCACCCACAACACGCACCGCGAATGCGTTAGGGTCGTGCAAGTCGGGACAGCGAACATAGTCATCCGCAATCCCGACCGGATAATCCATATCGTCAAAATCTTTCGGGTAGCCCGCTTCGACACGGTTTATTACAGGCACAAGCCGCCCAGCCGCGAATGACTTTTTCGCTCCCTCGATATCGAGATTATTATCAGCAAGCATCGTATTTAGCTGTTCGGCGTCGGGGCTTTCTTTTATAAGGTTTTTAATCATACGCCGCCATTTCTCATTCTCGGCCTCGGCTGATTCATACCCCCCTCGAATATCCGACGGCATCCGCTCCATGTGGGCAATATGCAGCAAAAGACCCGGCTCGAATTCCAGCAACTTCTCCAGCTTTACTAAAAGTTCGTCGCCTGGCGGATTTTTGACCTTGCCGGTCTCGATAGTGGAAAGATACGGCTTGGAAAATTCCACCTGCCGGCTAACCTCGTCAAGTGTCAGCCGCATCTGCTCGCGTTTTCTACGTATTATCTGCCCCAATGCCATATCAACCAGATTATAATTACTTTGCCCACCGCCTGCAACTATCAAAATTCGTCACTCCAGTCTTTTCGACATTGCATCCGGCAATAGATACTTTGTTTTTTCGATAACCCCAATATTTCAAAAAACTGGATTTTTGTTGAAAGATGCGCTGATTTTTCCGAAAATAGCCACTTCAAGAATTAACGAAAGGATTGCAATACCCTATTATGGTTTTCACTCTGCACAGATACATATTCCGCGAGCTGTTCAAGGTCTTTTTTCTGGCCGCGACGGCACTTATGCTGATGGTCAGTATCGGCAGCATTCTGCGCCCCGTACAGGAATACGGCGTCGGACCAAAGCAGGTGATTCATCTTATCGGCTACTTTTTGCCCATTACCATGACCTTCGTGCTGCCCATATCCGCCCTCTTCGCCGCATCGCTGGTCTATGGCCGGTTCGCCGCCGATAATGAACTCGACGCCTGCAAAGCCAGTGGCATCGGCATGCCCACCCTGCTCTATCCTGGCCTTATACTCGCCATACTTGTGGCAATGGCCAATCTATTGCTCAGTTTCTACGTAATGCCCGCTTTCGTACAGCGAGCCGAAGAAGCTCTAAAAACCGATGCCAAACAGATCGTCTTCCGCAATATCCAGCGAAACGGATTCTACGAATCGCCGGACGGCGGCTACCTGATATACGCAGACCATGTGGATATGGAAAGAGATCTGCTCGGCGGGGTAATCGTTACAGAGATGGATAAAAATAAAATCAGGCGAACAATCGCCGTCGAAACGGCAAAAGTGACCTTTTTCTCCCACGGCAATACCACAGAAGTGCGAATATCCTCCCGAAATTTTACCCAATTAGATAATATCAATCTCGGCTGGGTGTCATTTGGGTCTTCGAGTATAATGATGGAATTTCCTTCAATGATGGGGGACAATATCAAATTCAAGGAAATTGACGAGATTCAAAAAATCGAACGCGAGCCTGTCCGCTTCGCCCCTATCGCCAAACTCAATAACCGCCTCTACGCTCAGGTTTCTACCGAAATACTCGCCTACGAGATAGTCAATTCTATCGCAGCCGACAAAATGTACACACTCAACAGCGGCATAAGAATAATCGAATTTATCGCAAAAAACGCCCGCACCGCCGGGGAGGGCAAAATTGAGCTTAACGACATTCGCCTCATCGAACGCTCCGCTGACAGCAAAGAGCTAATGAAGACATTTGAAGCTCCAAGGGCAATGCTGGCTCTTGAAGGACGCGAGGCCAATCCCGTTTTGACAATGGTCCTTTACAACACCCGCTGGCAAAAACCCGATGGCCTTACAAGTCTTGCCGGAAGGCAGACAATACCCGGTCTCACAATCCCACAGAGCGTATCCGAGCGTTTCCCTAATATCGAACCGCTTGCCGCGGTGCGGCGAGGTTATAACTGGCTGGCCAATCATACCCAGCCGACCGCTGCGGCGCAAAATATACTTGCTGACCTCGACAAAGAGATCAGCAACACCTTTATCAACATAAAAGCTGAAACCCATTCCCGCCTCGTCTTCGGCTCAGGCTGCATACCGCTGATTATGATAGGTATCGGCCTCGGCATCATTAAACGCGGCGGACACCTCCTGACCGCTTTCGGTGTAAGTGCGATCCCTGCGGCGCTATTGATAGTGTGCATCATGATGGGTAAGAACATCACCAAGAACCCCGGTTCCGGAGTCGATCTGGGATTGCTTTTAATGTGGTCGGGACTGGCGATACTCACAGTGCTGGCTCTGGGAATTTATCACAAACTGGTTAGGAACTAATAACTATGGAACTGCAAACACCTCTGTCATTGCGAGCTAAGCGAAGCAACCTGGAAAGCCTCAAATGAAAATACTCGATAAATACGTGGCGAAAAATTTTATGATTGGCTACTTCGTGGCCTTTTGCGTATTGATGGGGCTGCGTGTTATGATCGATCTGTTCGTCAATCTCGATGAATTCACTGAAAAACACGCCGAACTGACTACAATGCGTATTATCGGCAATATTGTCACCTATTACGGCACAAACGCCACCTTGTATTTCAGGGATTTCGCGGGAATGATTACCGTCGTAGCAGCGGCTTTCTCGCTGGGAAAACTTGTCCGCAATAACGAACTGGTAGCCGTGATGGCTTCAGGTGTAAGCCTCAAACGCGTCATAGCCCCGATTATCATACTTGCGATACTGCTGACGGGGTTACTGGTTGTCGATCAGGAAATAATGATTCCCCCGCTCAGCGACAAACTTGTCCGTTCGCATGACGACCTGCCAGGCCAGGAAACCTATGATATGTGGTTCGTCGGCGATGAGAATGGTTCGTTGTTATGCTCCCAGAAATTCGACGTTCAAACGCAAACTCTATACAACCCAACAATTATTTTACGGGCAAAGGATCCAAACACAGGTCTTTGGATGGTAACCGCTCGAATTGATGCCGAGAAGGCCGTTTATAATTCGACAGCCGGCAATTGGGATTTGACCGCCGGCCTCTACGCAGAAAACTCCACCGACTCGGCTCCTCGCAAGGTGAAAACATATATCACCGACTTAAAGCCCCGTGACATCCCCGTCAGAATCCAGAGCCAGAACAAAACACTGATGAGCTGGGAACAGTTGCGAAAGCTCGCCCTGCAGGGCACAAAGATAAAGGATCAGGCCAAACTGCACGCACAGATGCAGGCCCATGTCACCGACCCCGCCATAAACCTTGTGATGCTGATGATAAGCCTGCCGGTCCTTGTCGTTCGCGACCCAAAGGCGATTAAATCGGCTGTGCTGATAAGTTTCCTGTTGACCGGTGCATGCATGATAATGAATTTCGTCTGTAAGCTTCTGGCCACAGAGGAAATTTTTGGCCATACCCTGCCGGAATTCTGGACTTGGCTACCGGTGCTGATTTTTTTACCAATAGCAATACTCGAATTCGACTCAATGAAAACTTAGAACTTGGCGGCCTGCCCTATAGGTTCGGCTGTTGATTTTTCGGCTATTTACGAAAATTTCCATCAATGACGAACTTTTGACGGTGGCATCAAATAAAGCAAAAATCAAAAATAAAAATGTTGAATCCACCTGCGGCGAACAACTTTTAAATGATCTTTTCTATCTCGTTATTTTCTCTGAGTACAACGGTTTTGGGGTTAAACTCTTTAGCTTCATCGAGTGTTAGCATGGCGAAACTCATAATGATGACTCGGTGGCCTTTTTCGATAAGTTTGGCGGCTGCTCCAAGGACCTCTATTCCGCCGTCCTGTTCGGCTGGTATCGCATAAGTTTCAAGCCTGGAACCATTGTCAATATCAGCTATGATTATGGCTTCATAAGGCTCAATGCCGGCGGCTTGCATAAGTTCAGAGCCTATTCCGAGACTGCCGGAATAATGAAGTTTCGTCGCAGTAACAGTAGCGTTATGCAGTTTGCTTTTTAATACCTTAATCAACATCACAAAACCTTTAATTAACTTAACATCGAACGTCCACTGAGTGCAGGACCTCCATTATATATAGCTATTCCTTCGCGTCCACAATAATATTGTCTATCAGTCGGGTCGAACCGAGCTTTGCGGCGATAGCGACAAGCACCCTGCCTTTAAGGACATCCAGCGGCTGAATCGTATCGGTATCGACAAATTCAATATATTCGGGTTCGATAAGTAATGCTCGGTCAAGAACTTTACGCATTTTGACGGTGATTGTTTGGGGGTTCGTTTCGCCCTGTTGAATAAGCTGGGCTGCCTGTCGGAGGGCGGTATAGATTATTGGGGCTTCATCCCGCTGTTCGGCTGTGAGGTATTGATTGCGGGAAGAAATTGCAAGCCCATCGTCTTCGCGGACGGTTGGACAAACCTCTATCTGAAGCGGCATATTTAGGTCTGCGATCATTTTTTTTATGATAGCGGCTTGCTGGGCGTCTTTCTGGCCGAAAAAAGCATAATCGGGCTGAATTATGTTGAATAGTTTCGTACACACAGTGGCAACGCCTTGAAAATGGCTGGGGCGGGACGCTCCGCAAAGAGCGGCTGTAAGTTTTTCAACCGTAATCCATGTCAATTGCTCGGATGGATACATCTGGGCTGGCATAGGATTGAAAATCAGGTCAGCACCATACTTGCCGCACAGTTCAAGATCATTTTCGAGGGGTCGGGGGTAGCGGTCAAAATCTTCGTTAGGGCCAAATTGGGTTGGATTCACAAAGATGCTCACAACGACATAGCCGCACTTTTGGCGGGCGGCCTGAATTAGCGAAACGTGGCCTGCGTGAAGCGCACCCATTGTAGGAACAAGGCCAACGGTCTTTTTTTGGGCACGAACCTGGGCGATAAATTCTCTGACGTGGTCTATACGATGTACAGCGTTCATTTTTGTCCCCCTGCTACATAAAATTTTATTTGGTGACAGCGTTTTTCAAGCTGTTCGCTTTGCCTCATGTCGGCAGCGGATGCATCGATGCGAAACAGCGGAGATTTTTTCCAGCCAGCAAAAAGGTCATCGTAATCGTCGGCAAGTCTTTGTAAAAAATCCAACGTAATCTTTTGCTCGTATGGGCGATTGCGTTTTTTGATTCGGTCGAGACAGTTATCCGGCGAATCATACAAATAAATCGTCAATGCAGGGATGGTAACACAGTCGGCGAAGTTTTTAAATATTTTATCGTAAAGGATCATCTGGCGGCTATCGAGCAGTTCGCGGGCATAGATCAATTCCTTGTCAAATACATAATCGCAGATGTATGTTCGAGCGGGCTGCAACTCAAATGAAAGCTGGTCGGCGCGGTTTACAAGAAAGAAAAGCTGCGAATCAAGGGCAAGGTCGGCGTTTCCTGCGTAAACCTGCGGCAGGAAGGGATTATCAGAATATGGTTCGCGGAGGATATCGGCATTGAGCAGTGACGAGAGATTTTCGGCGAGTGTTGTTTTTCCGACACCAATGATTCCGGCTATGCTGATAAGCTGCGGTTTTGCAGCATCGAGGGCGAAATCGCCGCCATTGAGACGCTTGCGAAGTTCCGATACAGATACCTTTATCTGCGAGTGGATAATATCGGGGTTTAGTTCGTAGAGGCAATCCAGAACAAACGAGCGAAGATGCATCTGTGGGTGTGGTACTTTTAAATCATTCGTGTCGATAACCTCATCACCATAAAGCAATAGATCGATGTCAATGGTTCGAGGTCCCCACTTTTCCGTTCGGACTCGGCCAAGCTTGTTTTCTATCGCCGCTAATTCTTTGTATAACGCTTGCGCATCAAGGGTGGTGACAATCTCTGCTGCGGCGTTTAAAAATTTATGCATCGCGGCTGTGCCGAGGGGCAGCGTCTCTATTATAGAGCTTTTGCGCTTGACGGCGATTTGTGGGTGCTTATCAAGTTCATCGAGAGCCTGCTCGATATAACTTCTTCGGTCGCCGGCGTTGCCGCCCAACGCTATGTAACAGGTTTTTTGCTTCATACCTTCAGCTTTGCAAATCTGGCAAGAGCTTCTTTGACATCTTCCGGTTTGCCGAATGCTGTCAAACGAAAATATCCTTCTCCCGATGCGCCGAATCCGGCTCCTGGCGTGCCGACAAGCTGAACGCCGTTAAGGAGTTTATCGAAAAATTCCCAACTTGAAACTCCTTTGGGTGTCTTCATCCAGATATATGGGGCATTGACTCCGCCGTAAACTGTGTAGCCCAGCGCGGCAAGTTCTTTGCAGATGGTTTTTGCGTTGTTCATATAGATGGCAATGATGTCCTTGATCTGCTTTTGTCCCTGCGGAGTGTAAATGGCAGCGGCTGCCCTTTGTGTAATATAAGATACGCCGTTGAACTTTGTTGACTGGCGGCGATTCCATATCGGATTCACATCGACCGCTTTACCGTCTTTGGTATAGCCTATCAGTTCCTTCGGCACAACGGTATATGCGCAGCGGACGCCGGTGAAACCGGCTGTCTTGGAATAGCTGCGAAATTCTATCGCGACTTCTTTTGCGCCCTCTATCTCATATATCGAATGCGGAATGGAAGCATCTGTGATGAAAGCTTCGTAAGCGGCGTCAAAAAGGATTATCGCTTTTGTTTCCCTGGCGAAATCGACCCACTTTTTCAAATCCTCTTTTGTGGCGACCGTACCAGTGGGGTTGTTAGGAAAGCAAAGATAAACAATATCGACTTTTTCTTTCGGCAGAACTGGTGTGAAATTGTTTTCGGCTGTGCAGGGCATATAGACTATTTTTCCATATCGCCCTTTTTCATCCGCATCTCCGGTTCGCCCAGCCATGACATTGGTATCGACATAAACAGGATAGACCGGGTCCGTTACAGCAATGACATTGTCAATCCCGAAAATTTCCTGAAGATTTCCGGTGTCGCATTTTGCGCCGTCACTGACGAAAATTTCATCAAGCCCTATTTCTACGCCGCGAGATTGAAAATCACCATGCTGAATTGCTTTTCTTAAAAATTCATATCCGGTGCCTCCGTCATCATAGCCGTGAAATGTTTCTATCTTTCCCATTTCATCGGAAGCGGCTTTCATTGCCTCTACGACAGCGGGGGCAAGCGGCTGGGTAACGTCGCCGATACCGAGGCTGATAACCTTTTTATCGGGGTTCTGCTGCTTATAGGCGCGAACACGGCGGCCAATTTCGGGAAAAAGGTAGCCAGCTTTGAGTTTCAAAAAATTTTCATTGATCAGTGCCATCTGTCGGTACTCCAAAATCACCTAATTTTCGATATAAGAACGGACATTCTATTAAGTACGCCTCATAACGTCAACAATTAAGAGAACTCTTGAAAAAGGAGATAACTTGTAGTAAGTTATGGCGAATTAATTACTTTTGGGGATTAAAGCTATGTCAACCAAAGAAAACTTGAAAGACGCGTTCGCCGGTGAGAGTCAGGCAAATCGTAAATATCTGGCATTCGCCAAAATAGCCGAAAAAGAAGGTTATCCCGGAATTGCTAAACTGCTCCGTGCTGCCGCCGAGGGGGAGACTGTACATGCTCACGCTCATTTGAGGGCACTTGGCGAATTAAAAAGCACAGCGGAGAATTTACAGGAAGCTATTGCCGGTGAACAGCACGAGTTCAAGGAAATGTATCCTAAATACCTCGAAGAAGCCCTGGCCGAAGGCGATCAGAAAGCTTTGAATTCATTCAGGAACGCCACAGCGGTAGAACAGGTACACGCAAGCCTTTTCATCGAAGCGCTCGAAGCCATACAAACAGAAAAAGATATGCGAACCAGAGCCATTTACGTCTGTCAGGTCTGCGGGAACGTGGTACTGGATAGTGTTCCGGCGGCATGCCCCGTTTGCGGAGTAAAACCGGAAAAGTACGAGGAAGTCAAATAGCTCAAGTTAAGAGTTGTGGGGTTAGGGTTAGGCTGTGAGTTAAGTGGTGGGGTCAGATAGTGTGGATTTGCACCGTAGAGACGCACAATCAAACATACTTCTTTACTCTGTCCTCACTGCAAAAAATACAAATTCCTAAGCTATCAATTTAGTAACGTTTTACTGGTTAGCGGCTGCGGGTTTTATCCTTCCAATTTTTTATAGGCATATCCCGATTTCAGCTAAAGATTGTAAAAAAAATTGGGCCGAGGTCGGGAGGGAGGAAGAGGAATTAGAAACCCCAGCCCAGAGATTAGTAAAATATTTAACTAAAAACATCCCTTAGTTAAATATCCGCTTTTCGAAACCTGAGTTTAACATCCGCGGCAAAGCTTTACAATCAAAAACTGGGGTAAATACGGTAAATTTTCAAAAATTTCACCCTCCTTATTCGGAATAAGCATGGATTTCTTGCCCATTTTAAACATTTCGCAGAGTTTGTCGTAAAAATAGGAGAAAAGAAAAGGAGGTAATTATGAAAACTGTAAGACAAATAAGTGGTTGGACGCATCAAATGCATATGCCTCATAGTGTTATGTGGCTTGGGCACATTTTTGAAAACAAATATTTCTGGCTTATAATGGCAGCAGTTCTGTTTATCGCTCTTCTTGTTGTTCTGGCGATTCTGGCTCCGGAGGGCAATCCCGAACAGTTGAGGGTAACACCGTTTGGGCCATATCCGTATATTCCTTGATAGCCCGTAATTGCTAAAAAGCTTAGTTACAAGCAGAATAAGGAAAAACCCCTCGCGATATGAGGGGTTTTTCTATTTACATAGGCCGGAATCTGGTTTAATCACGCTGTTACTATTCGAGATTTTGATTTGAAGTTTAACCATGAAAGGAAACAGGTAATGAAAAATGTCATTTTTATTACGGTCAGTCTGTTGGCTCTTGTGGTCGTTGGCTGTAAAAAGCAGCCGGTTGAAGATACGGAGCCTCAAAAGGAAGCAACAGGTCAGAAACAAAAGGCCCCTGCATTTGAACTTAAAAGTTTTGAGGGCAATGACATCAGCCTTTCGGATTATAAAAACAATATCGTGGTTCTCGAATGGTTCAACTATGAATGCCCATTTTGCAGATACCATTTCGAGGATGCAAATACTATGACGGATCTTGCCGCCAAGTTTCCTAATAAAGGCGTCGTATGGCTTGCTGTAAACAGCACTGCCCACGCCACAGCCGAAAAAAACCTCGAATACGCGGAAAAATACACGATAACATATCCGATACTTGATGACCGCTCGGGGGTTGTCGGCAAGAAATACGGAGCCAGGACCACACCGCACATTTTCATCATCGACGAAGACGGCTTTTTGGCCTATCAGGGGGCTATCGACAACGCACCGCTGGGCAAAACGCCCGAAGGCCAGGAGTACATAAATTACGCGAATAAGGCATTAGAGGAGCTAACAGCAGGAAAGCCGGTAAGTGAACCTCAAACAAAACCCTACGGCTGCAGCGTAAAATACGCCGATTAAGTTGAATTTTAGGCGACTTGGGGTATAATGTCGATTTTAGTTGTTTCAAAAAAATCGTAAATATCTAATCTGCAGGAAGCCCCAAAATGATTGTAATTATGAAGCCCGGCGCGACCGAGGAAAACGTCACACATGTAGTGGATCTTGTTCGCGACTTCGGATTAACGGACCATGTGATTCGTGGAACTGACCGCACTGTCGTGGCCTGTATCGGTGACAAACGCGGCGTGGATAAAGGCGCTATAGAAAACGCTCCGATGGTAGAACGCATTGTTCCGATTCTTGCACCCTACAAAATGGCCTCTCGCGAGGTTATCCATGAAAAAACAGCTATCGCTATCGGCCCGAATAATTTTCCCTTGGGCGGCAAAAAAGTCGGCATCATTGCAGGCCCCTGTGCCGTTGAGAACCGAGATAATTTGCTTCGCACAGCCGAAATAGTCCGCGATGCCGGCTGTATCGGTCTGCGAGCAGGAGCATTCAAGCCCCGCACCAGCCCATACAGTTTTCAGGGCCTCGGCGAAAAGGGGCTTGAAATTCTGGCCGAAGCAAGGGAAAAAACCGGCTTGGCGATCATTACAGAGGTCATCGGCCTCGAACAGATAGAAGTCGTTGAACAATACGCCGACGTCCTCCAAATAGGAGCTCGCAACATGCAGCACTATCCGCTTTTAGAAGCCGTGGGATCCTGCAAAAAACCCGTACTGCTGAAACGCGGCATGAGTGCCAGACTCGACGAGTTCCTGTTAGCCGCAGAATATATCATAAACGGCGGAAATCCGAACGTCATACTCTGCGAACGCGGCATCCGAACCTTTGAGGAATATGTGCGAAATACACTGCCGTTAGCTTCCGTAGCCGAACTGAACGACAAATCACATCTGCCGGTTATGGTTGACCCGTCACACGGAACCGGACACGCCCATCTTGTCCCAGCTATGTGCAGAGCCTCAATCGCTGCCGGTGCCGATGGATTGCTCATCGAATGCCACATTGACCCTGAACACGCACTAAGTGACGGGGCACAGTCAATAACACCGGCTGCACTGGCAGAAACAACAAAGGCACTTAAAGCCATCGCCAACGCGATAGGCCGCGATTTATAACCTTTTTAAGGAGCAAAAAATGAAACTGAATGTCAAGGCGTTTGCTCTTGCCTGCGGGATTATCTGGGGGCTGGGCGTTTTCATTCTCGCCTGGTGGGTAATGATGTTTGAAGGCGCCACGAAAGATTTGATGGGGCTGGGGCACATTTACAGGGGCTTTAATATCAGCCCTGTCGGAAGCGTTATAGGCCTTATCTGGGCTTTTTTTGATGGTCTCATAGGCGGTACGATTTTCGCATGGCTCTATAATCTGCTGGCAAAACCCAAATTTTGAAAAATACGCTGACCGCGCACAATAAGAGTTTTTTAGCGAGATACGGGTTTCAAATGCACGAGAGAATCCGTTCATCGAGATTTTTTTCTACCAATTTCTACCTGATAGCCTGTATAATAGCCGCTCTTAAAATCGTAATCGAATAAAATCGTTGTAAGAATTTATTTTCAAAAATCTTAGAGTACTATGAAAATTTCACTAAATTGGTTAAATAATTATGTACAGGCGGGCAGCGATGCCCAAAAAATCGCCGACACATTAAGCAATCTTGGCCTGCCATGCGAATCTATCGAAAAAGTCGGCAACGATACTGTTATCGACGTGGAAGTAACCAGCAACCGAGGCGATTGCCTAAGCCATATCGGTATAGCACGGGAACTGGCCGCGGCAAGCGGAGCGGAACTGAAACTGCCCGATGTGCGGCTTGAGGAAAGCGAAAAGGATATAGCACAGTTTGCCAGTGTTGAGATAAAAGAACCGCAGCTTTGCCGCCGTTATACCGCAAGGATCATTGGGGGCGTGAAGGTTGGACCAAGCCCGAAATGGCTGAAAGATCAGCTCGAAACCGTAGGTCTGCGAAGTGTAAATAACGTTGTTGACGCAACCAATTACGCGATGATGGAGGTCGGTCAGCCGCCGCATGCTTTCGATTACAAGAAAATCGCCGGCGGAAAGATAATCGTTCGAAAAGCTATCGCCGGAGAACGTATTGTGAGTATCGACGGGACAAAATGCGAACTTAAACCCGAAATGCTCATCATAGCAGATGCCGAACGTCCGGTTGCGGTGGCCGGGGTCATGGGCGGGCTGGATACGGAGGTGAGCGAGAACACAACGACTATCCTGTTGGAAGACGCGTGGTTCGAGCCTGTAAGCGTTAGGCGAACAGGACGAACGCTGGGACTTGCTTCCGAAGCGGCGTTCCGTTTCGAGCGTTTCGTTGATATTGAAAATATCGACTGGGCATCGAAACGCACAGCCGAGCTTATAGCTAAAGTAGCCGGTGGAAAGGTTATAAAAGGCGTTATTGACGCATACCCCGGCTATGAAGAACCGAAAAAAATAACGCTTAGACTAAGCAGGCTGAATAAACTGCTCGGTATCGAAGTATCCGCAGAGGCAGCAATGCGGATATTGACCAGCCTGCAATTTGCGCCAAAACAGAATGGTGACATGATATATTGTACCGCTCCGTCCTGGCGAAGTGACATTTATCGCGAGACGGACTTGATAGAAGAAGTTGCCCGCTGTTACGGTTACGATAAGATACCCGCGGGGGAAAAAATACATATCAAGGCCGTTTCGGTCGATCCGCGACAGAAACTATTGCAAACAACGCGCAATCTGCTCAATAGCTGCGGTTTTTATGAAACCGTTAATATAACATTTGCCGATGACACAACGGCAAAGTTGTTCAGTGGCGATAAAGAATTAAATTACCTGGGGGTTAAAGATGTCAGCCGCAAAAACGCGAATTTGCTACGCCAGAACCTGATAGGCTCGCTGTTGGGGGTTTTGCAGACTAATTTGAACGCAAAAAACAGCCCATGCAGGGTTTACGAAATAGCCGACACCTTTATTCCGGACGAGAAAAACGCTCAGCCGCTTCCCATCGAAAAAACACGGATAGGCATTGCCTGCGATACTGATTTGCGAGAAGTTCGCGGCGCGATAGAAAGTCTTATTCACGGTTTAAGCCCTGCAAAACAAATTAGCTTTGCACCGGCGAATCTTGCGTGGGCAAAGGCTGGTGCGGAAATTCATATCGACGGTAAGGTTATCGGCACCGCTGGTGTGGTAAATGACAAGATAAGGGATAGTTTCGATTTTAAGAACTGCCAGGTTTACGCAGCCGAGCTTGACCTTGAACAGCTTGCCCCTCTTTTAGAGCAAGTAAGAACGCTTCAGCCGATACCAAGATTTCCTTTCATCGAAAGAGACTTATCCGTCATAGTCGATACCGGCTGCCTATGGGCAGACATTATGGCAACGATAAAAAGCCAATGTCCCTCACAGCTTGAAGATATTAAATTCGTTGAGGTCTATCTCGGAAAGGGTATCCCAAAAGGTAAAAAAAGTATTACTCTTTCGCTGCGTTTCCGCGATGATGACGGGACATTGACACACGAGACAGTCAATGAATTTGAAATGTTAATTGTTAAAAATCTCAAAGATCAGCTCTGTGCCACGTTTAGGACAGCAGGATGATTTTTAGGGCTTCGCGAGAGAACTTTTGTTACTCTTACAAATGTAATCACCAAGAATAAAAAACAGCAGACAACCTTGACTTCAACTGCTAATTTTGGTATAAAAGAATCAGCAAGATGATTCTGCGATGTGCGTAATGGAAGGTAAGATTTGAAGAAACCGATACCCATGTTTAGGGGACTGAGGTCTTGAAGGATCGAAAATGCCTGCTTGACAGGAATTTCGGACTAAAGCAACACGTTCCCACTTTGAAATAATGGGTTTCATTCAAACGCTTTCATACGGCACCTTGGAGTCATCTGGCGAATAACAAAAAAGGCCTGCGAGAGTAGGCCTTTTGTTGTATCAGGGGCATATAAAGGGGGGTTAAAAAAAAATTTGGGCATAAAGCAGGAGGCTTTTCTTGACGATTAAAGGGGTGATGGAACTATATTTGTTTTGTTGGAGCATTGTATGCCTAAAGTGCGTAATTTTACTGTATTGCCGGCTCTGCCGGATTCGCTTAAAAACCTCGATTTTATCGCTCGTAACTTGTTTTGGTCGTGGAATCCGGAATTTGTCGAGCTTTTCAAAAGAATCGACCCTACTCTGTGGAACAGGTGCAGCCATAATCCGGTAAAAATGCTCGGCTCTATCTCGCAGCATACCCTCGATTCTCTTGCAGAAAATCATGGTTTTATCAATGAGCTTAACCGCGCAGCCGACAAACTAAAAAGTTATCTGGCTTCGGAGAGATGGTTTGATAGAAAAATACGCAGTTCCGACGAAACAACAATAGCTTACTTCAGCGCCGAATTCGGCATACACGAATCTCTGCCGATTTATTCAGGCGGCCTTGGCGTACTTGCGGGCGACCACCTGAAAAGCGCATCCGATCTGGGTATTCCTATGGTAGCAGTCGGATTATTGTACCAGAAAGGATACTTTAGGCAGTATCTCAACACCGATGGCTGGCAGCAGGAAGTTTATGTCGAAAATGATTTCTACAGTATGCCCGTCAATCTGGTAAAAGATGATAAGGGCAAGCCTGTTACTATCAAGGTGGATTTTCCCGGCAGATCTGTAACGGCGCAGATATGGCGTATTGATGTGGGCAGGATACCGCTTTATATGCTTGATACCAACGTCCCCGAAAATACCCCCGAAGACAGGATGATAACCGCAAATCTATATGGCGGCGATCTTGAAATGCGTATCAGCCAGGAGATCATGCTCGGCATTGGCGGTTTGCGTGCGCTTCACGCGGTCGGCATCAATCCTAATATCTGCCATATGAACGA